>JAZNIS010000083.1:0-16014 GCA_045577635.1 Clostridia bacterium | reverse complement strand
GAGCTCTACCATTGAGCTACACCCGCATTAATTCCCGGCCCGGCTTTTACAAAAGCAATAATATAATAGCATTAAAGATTGTCGTTGTCAACAAATTATTTTAAATTATTTTATGAATTTACAATAATTTTTTTGTCAACAATTTCAACAATAACATATGTTTGTTTCCCACCTTTAAAATAAGAAAAAGCTCCGGGATTAATATAAAGCACACCATTAATTTCCTGAACATCTTTAATGTGAGTGTGACCATAACAAACAATTTTAGCTTGTTCCTGCTCTGCCCTTTTAATTAAGCCACCCAATCCACTTTTAACTCCGTACTTATGGCCATGTGTTACAATA
Source organism: Clostridia bacterium (assembly GCA_045577635.1). Taxonomy (GTDB): domain Bacteria; phylum Bacillota; class Clostridia; order Christensenellales; family UBA1242; genus UBA6345. The sequence continues at coordinate 15,669 of JAZNIS010000083.1, read as the reverse complement.
ATTTTAACACCTTCTATTTCAACAACTTCTTCTAGTTTATTTTTATTATCAATAAACCATTCGTCCCAATTGCCTTTAACCTTTATTAAATTATTGTGGTTAATATCTTCCACATCTTTTAACAAATCACCACAAAAAATAATATGAGTAAACTCATTTTCAGAAATTAATTGTTTAAATTGTTCTTTGTTTCCATGTGTGTCGGAAGCTATCAAAATTTTTGCCATACTTTAATATATCATATTTATATAGTATTAATCAAATATATACATTTTAAAAAATAAAACCTGCAAGTTATGCAGGTTTATCTTCTTTGTTTTCTTTTTTTGTTCTAACAATTTCCGGTTCACAATCACCATTAATTGTTTTATCAGTAATAATTACTTTGCTAATTTCTTTATCGGAAGGAGTTAAAAACATTAAATCTAACATACAATTTTCTAAAATTGTTCTAAGTCCCCTAGCACCTGTTTTTAATTTAATTGCTTTTTTAGCAACTGCCCTAATTGCTGATGGTTCAAACACAAGTTCAACACCATCAATTTTAAACATTTCTTTATATTGTTTAGTAATTGCATTTTTAGGTTTTTGCATAATATCAATTAAAGCATCTTCATCTAAATCATCTAATCCAACAACAATAGGCAATCTACCAACAAATTCCGGTATTAAACCAAACTTAATTAAATCTTGTGGTTGAATTTTCTTTAATACAGCACCTGTGCTTTCAACTGCCGATTCGGTTAAATCAGAGTTAAACCCTAATGAAGAAATGTTTGTTCGTTTTTCAATTATATTTTTTAAACCAACAAATGCACCACCACAAATAAATAAAATGTTAGAAGTATCAATTTGCAATAGTTCTTGATGTGGATGTTTTCTGCCACCTTGTGGTGGAACAGAAGCAACTGTGCTTTCAATAATTTTTAAAAGTGCTTGTTGAACACCTTCGCCCGAAACATCTCTTGTAATACTACGATTTTCTGATTTTTTAGTTATTTTATCAATTTCATCAATATAAATAATGCCTCTTTCAGCTTTTTTAATATCGTAATTAGCATTTTGGATTAATTTTAATAAAATATTTTCAACATCTTCACCAACATAACCTGCTTCAGTTAAAGTTGTTGCATCGGCCTGTGCAAAAGGAACTTTTAAAATTTTTGCCAAAGTTTTTGCTAGTAATGTTTTACCACTTCCTGTTGGACCTATTAACAAAACATTACTTTTATCAATATCAATTAAATCAACACCATCAGTTTTTGTTTTTGCATCAACATTATAATTAATTCTTTTATAATGATTATAAACTGCAACAGACAAAACCCTTTTAGCATCATCTTGACCAATTACATAATCATCTAAAATTTGTTTAATAACTTCGGGTGTTGGTAAATCAATTTTTTCGGAAGATGTTAACTTTTCTTCTTCCACCAAAATATCTTTACAAGTTGCAATACATTCATCACAAATAAAACTTAAACCGTCTGGACTAGAAATTAACCTTCTGGTTTCACTAGCATTCTTTCCACAAAAAGAACAATACATATTTTCGTTTTTCATAATTCTCCTAATTTTCGGTTTTAAATAAGACAAGCACCAAACTTTTGGTTTGGTGCTACTTTGTCTAATTTTATCTTTAGAAAATATTATCTTTTTTCAATAACTTTATCAACCAGACCGTATGCTTTTGCTTCGTTTGCATCCATCCAGTTATCTCTTTCAACATCAGCAGCAACCTTTTCTAATGGTTGACCACAATTTTCTGCTAACATTTTTGTCATTTTATCTTTAATTTTTTGAACATGTTTAGCAGTAATTTGAATATCGGTAACCTGACCTTGAACACCACTTAAAGGTTGATGAATCATAACTTCACTGTTTGGTAAACACATTCTTTTACCTTTTGTTCCGGCAGCAAGTAAAAATGCTCCCATGCTTGCAGCAAGTCCAACACAAATTGTTGAAACATCACACTTAATATATTTCATTGTGTCATAAATAGCCATACCAGCAGTAATACTACCACCTGGGCTGTTAATATATAATGAAATATCTTTATCAGCATTTTTGCCTTCTAAATAAATTAATTGTGCAACAACTGTGTTTGCAACAGCATCGTCAATTTCACCTGTAATAAAAATAATACGGTCTTCAAGTAATCTTGAATAGATATCGTAACTTCGTTCACCAGCACTTGTTTGGTCAACAACATAAGGTACTAACATAATTCGGCCTCCAAAAAAATTTTAATAAATAAACAAATTTAGTTTTAAATTTATTTGAAAACAACTATTTACTTTTTTTAACATTTTTATCAATTAAGAAAGTTAATAGTTTACTCATAAGTATTTCATTTTTGAAGTAGTTTATTCTGTTTTCGTTAAGATTTTTCTTGTAATCTTTTACAGAAACATTAGCATTTTTTGCCATTTCTTCAATTTTAGCATCAACTTCAGCATCAGTAACATCAATTTTTTCTTTTTCTAAAATGTGAGTTAAAATTAATCTAACTTTAACAGATTTTAATGCTCTTTCACGGCTGCTTTCTCTAATTGCTTCAACAGTGGTTTTCATATATTCAGCATAAGTTTGTAAATTTAAACCTTGATACATTAATCTGTATTCCATATCTTTCATGATTTCATCAAGTTCATTTTCAACCATAACAGCAGGAATATCAACTTCGGTGTTTTCAATAATTTTATCAATAATTTCATTTTCAGCATCAACTCTTGCATGTTCATTTAAATGTTCTTGTAAATGTTCTTCAATGTGAGCTTTAAATTCAGCAAAAGTTTCAAATTCTGAAACATTTGAAGCAAATTCATCGTTAAGTTCTGGATATTGTTTTTCTTTAACTGCATTTACTTTACAATCAAATTTAGCAGGTTTACCAGCAAGTTCTTTTGCATGATAATCTGCAGGGAAAGTAACCATAACAGCTTTTTCATCACCAGCTTTTAATCCAACTAATTGTTCTTCAAAACCTTCAATAAAACTGTGGCTACCAATTTCTAAATCATGACCTTGAGCTGCACCATTATCAAATGGAACATCGTTAATTGAACCAACAAAATCAATGTTAGCAACATCGCCTTCTTTAATTTCTCTGTCAACTTCAACAAATCTAACATTTTGTTCTTTAACACGATCTAATTCAGCATCAACATCTTTTTTAGTAACTTTTTTAGTTTTTAATTCAACATCTAAACCTGTGTATTTGTTAACTTTAACTTGTGGAACAACAACAACTGTTGCTTCTAATTCAACACCGTTTTCATCAATTCTTTTAACATTTAGGTCAGGAGCATCAACAGGCATAATATTGCCTTCTTTTGTTAAAATTTCGTTATATGCTCTGTAAAAACCTTCGCTTAATGCTTCTTCATAGAAAACATTTGCACCATATTGTTTTTCAATAACTTTTCTTGGTGCTTTACCTTGACGGAAACCTTCTACTCTATATTTTCCTTTTGTGCGATTGTAAGCTTCGGTAACAGCTTTGTCCCATTCAGCTTTATCTAATGTAAGATTAATTTGCACCATGCTATTTTCTAGTTTTTTAATCTTGTAATCCATAGTATCTCCTTAAAATTTTAACTACCCGTTATTTTAACACTTTTATTTGATTTTTGCAATCCAATATTATACTAAAAAGCAAATAGTTTTTGCAAAAAATGGTAAAAAATAAAAGTGGTGTCGTTATTACTACCACTTTTAAATCATTAATGCAACAAACACAATACCTGCCAAAACTAGCATAATTGCTTTAATCATAATGTTTGCTCTGTTATATTTGTTTTGTTTTTCTATCCCCATTCTTTGTTCAGGTGTAAGGGGTAACAAATCAAGTTGAGAATCGTGTTTTTTGTTTTTAAACTTAACAAAAAAATATGCCGATTCAACCCAACACATAACTGCTGCAAAGCCACAAGTTAGATAATAAAAAACAGAACTAACTTCCATTAAACAAGCAGATGTAATAACAAATGCTAATAAAATCATGGCAACTATTTGAAATTTATTTTTAAAAAAACTCTTTAAATCCATAACTAAATTTTATCACTTAAAATAAAAATTAGCAACAAAACAACCTTTATAAAAAAATAAAAAAGTCGGCGAATTAACTGCCTACGAAATGTAGCAATTTATCAAACCGACAATATTATTATACAAAAAAAGTTTGCTTTGTCAAGATTACCAATTAAATAATGTAGGAAACAACAATTAACACAACTGCAACTAACCACACAATTAAATAAACAACACTTCTGCGGCTTTTTGCATACATAAAACTTGAAATAATAAGTAAAATGTAAGAAATTAAACTTGCAATTCTGCTTAAAATTAATGAAAATTGATAACCTTGAAATATAGAGCTTACAATTAATGATGCAGCAACTAAAATAACACCAATGTATGCAAGAACATTTGCAACAGACCTTAAACTATGATTCATAACATTTTCTCCTTTAAATTAAATTGTTTGTAAACCTTGTAAAATTTTTTCAAAATATTTTGGAAGTTCGGTTGAAAACTCCATTTCTTCACCTGTTTTTGGATGAACAAATTTTAAAACTTTTGCATGCAACATTTGACCATCGGTTTTAAATTTGCTTTTTCCATTATATAGGTCATCGCCAACTATTGGGTGATTTAAATGTTTTGCATGAACTCTAATTTGATGAGTCCTGCCCGTTTTTAATTCAAACTCTACCAAACAATACTCTTTATATCTTTGTAAAACTTTATAGTGTGTTTCGGCAACCTTTCCACCACTTTCAACAACAGTAAATCTTAACCTATTTTTAGGGTCTCTACCCAAATTGTTTTTAATAACACCACTATCGTTTGGCAAGTTTCCTTGAAGTAGTGCCCAATAAATTCGTTTACAGGTTTTTTCTGCAATTTGTTTACTTAATTCAACATGAGCAAAGTCGTTTTTTGCAACAACCAACAACCCTGTTGTGTCTTTATCTAACCTATGCACAATTCCCGGCCTAATAACCCCATTAATACCACTTAAATCCTTAATGTTATATAGTAAAGCATTAACAAGAGTTCCTTCCCAATTTCCATTTCCTGGGTGCACAACCATTCCTTTTGGTTTGTTAATAACTGCCAAATCGGAATCTTCATAAACAATGTTTAACGGAATATCTTCGGCTTTTGTTTCAAGTGGTTTTGGTGGTAATAAATTTACCGAAACAGTATCACCAACCTTTAAAGCATACCCTGCCTTAACTTGTTTACCATTTACCAAAACATTTCCTTCGGTTATTAAGTTTTTATAATGCGACCTAGTAAAATTGCTATCATATTCAAACAAATATGCATCTAACCTAACCTTACTATGTTCACTATCAACAACTAAATCAATCAATATTATCTTCCTCTGTAATATCTTTTACTTCCTTTTTAGGTTTTTGAAACTCATAAAAAATTAGATAAATAATATAACAAATAACACCAACAGTTAAAAATATATCAGCAAAGTTAAAAATAGGAAAATCAATAAATTTTAATTGAATAAAATCCCTAACCCCACCTAAAAAAATTCTATCAACAAAGTTTCCAATTGCACCACCAACAATTAAAGAAAAACCTGCAATATACCAACCATTATTTGATTTATAATAAAAATCAACAAACCAAAAAATAGCCAAAAAGAACACTGTAAAAATAATTAATAGAACAGTATTTTTTCCTAAAATGCCAAATGCTGCACCTGTGTTAAAAGTGTAGGTGAAACCCAAAACATTTTTTATTAAAATAATATCTTCGCCACCCGACATAAAGTAATTTTCAAAGTATATTTTAGTAAGCAAATCAATAGCAACCATAAATATAATTGCCAAAACTTTAATGCCAAATGCAATCCATCTATTTTTCATAATTAAATATTACTATATTTTTTATTTTTTTTAAACTAATTTTATTGTAATTTAAAGTTTTTAAATCATTTTATTGCTGTTATTTTACAAATTAATAGGAATTAATGTTTTTATAAAGGTTGTATTTTGCAACCGTAACTGCTGTTGTTAAATATTTTAAATCCTTATTTGTTGAATTTCCACTAATAACCGATAAAACCGATTTTTCAAGTTCTGCTAAAACTGTAATGTAAGCATTTTTAATTAACACACCTTTATTAGTTAACATATAACTATTAATTAAATCCAACTTATTTGCCCAAACCAAAACTTCGCCCTTTAAACCATTTAACTCACTAGAAACAACTGTTGCCACCACTTCACCTTTATCAAACTTAACCGAATAATCATAGCACCTTTCATAAACCGTATCTAAAAATTTTACAGCAGAAACTAAAAGTTTGGTTTGCTCGTTTGTTAAATCACTCTCATTTAAATTAATTTTTAAAAAAGGAATTTCTTTAACCGAAACCGAATAATTGTTTCCACTAACATTTTTTAAAACTTTTTCAGCATCGTCTTTATTATTATAAACATTTCCAACAACCAAAAACTTATTATCTAACTGCCAAACATAAGCAGCAGCACCCATAACTGCAACACCACTCGCAACAGCTTCTGCTTCTGCCCTATTATCATACTCACCCATAAGCACAGCATAATAACTGTGTTTTTTTATTTCATAACTATCACCACCAAACAAAAACGAAACGGGATTTAATTTTAAAACAGCACCCAAATTACCTGAAATAAATATTGTTGCAAAAATTAAAATAACACAAACAAAAAAAACTTTAAAACCCTTACCCACATTTTTATTTTTTCGCTTTATTAATTTTGTTTCTAAATATTTTAGTTTTTGTTTTGACATATAAAATTGAATTCCTTAATTTTTGATGTTTTAATTATGTATATTACAATTAATTTTGCAAAATTGATAATTCATCAAATTAAGTTAATTTTTTTAAAAATATACATTTTTTCGTTAGATTGTTAAATTAAAAAAACAAAATAAATTTTGTAAAATTAAATAAAACTTTTAAGGAGATTACTATGAAAATTAAACCACTATTTGACAAGATACTGTTAAAAGAAACCCAAACAGAGCAAGAAACAGGAATTGTTTTGCCTGATATTGCAAAAGACAAGCCAAACATTGCCGAAGTAATTTGTGTTGGCAGTGGTGGAAAAATTGATGGAGAAGAAACTGAAATAGTTGTTAAAGTGGGAAACAAAGTTTTGTTTAACAAATATGCAACAACCGAATTTAAAATTAAAAATGAAACATTTTTACTTATTAAACAAGCCGATATTTTGGCAATTTTGGAGGATTAATTATGGCAAAAGAGATATTGCAAGGTTTTGACGGAATAAAAAAATTAGAGCAAGGTGTTAAAAAACTTGCAGCAGCAGTTAAGGTCACAATTGGACCAAAAGGCAGAAATGTTGTGTTAGACCGTAAGTTTGCCACACCATTAATTACCAACGACGGTGTTACAATTGCAAAGGAAATAACCTTACCCGATAAGTTTGAAAATATGGGTGCAAGTTTAATTAAAGAAGTTAGCATAAAAACCAACGAAGTTGCTGGTGATGGCACAACAACTGCTTGTGTTTTAGCCGAGCAATTAATTAGCGAAGGCATTAAAAACTACACTGCCGGAGCAAACCCTATCATACTAAAAAAAGGGATTTTAAAAGCTTGCGAAGTTGTTTGCGAACAATTAAAAAAATTTAGCAAACCTGTTAATAATAGCACCGAAATTTTTCAAATTGCTTCAATTAGTGCTGGTGATGAAGAAATTGGAAAATTAATTGCAACTGCCTTTGAAAAAGTTGGCAATAATGGTGTTATTACAGTTGAAGATGGCAAAACTTTTAAAACAGAACTAAAAGTTGTTGAAGGTATGCAGTTTGAAAGGGGCTTTTTATCGCCATATATGGTAACAAATCCTGAAACACTAGAAGCAAATTTGGATAATGCCTACATTTTGCTATGTGAAAACAAAATTAATAACATTAAAGAACTTTTACCTATTTTAGAAGAAATTAGTTCAAAAAATGTTCCACTATTAATTATTGCAGACGACATTGAAAACGAAGTTTTAGCAACCATTGTTTTAAATAAATTAAGGGGTAATTTAAATTGTGTTGCAGTAAAATCCCCTGCCTACGGTGATAAAAGAAAAGGTTTTATGCAGGACATTGCAGTTTTAACAGGTGGAACAGTAATTTCTAGCGATTTAGGAATTACTTTAAACAACTATAATTTTGAAATGTTGGGAAAAGCAAAAACCGTTAAAGTAACAAAAGACAACTGCTTAATTTCAGGTGGCAACGGAAATAAAACCGAAATAGATAATCAAATTGCCAAAATTAAAGCTCAAATTAATTTAGCCGAAAATGAATTTGATAAAGAAAAACTAACCGAAAGATTAGCAAAATTAACAGGTGGAGTTGCAGTAATTTCAGTTGGCTCAACCACCGAACCTGAAATGCAGGAAAAGAAACTGCGAATTGAAGATGCAATTTCAGCAACAAAAAGTGCAACCGAAATGGGAATTGTTGCTGGCGGTGGTGTTGCCTTAATTAAGTGCATACCTGCACTGCAAGAGTTTATTAATGGTTTAACAGGTGATGAAAAAACAGGAGCAACTGTTGTTTTAAAAAGTTTAACTGCACCTATTAATCAAATAGCCGAAAACTCCGGTGTTAACGGTGGTGTTGTTGTTAACAATATTTTAAACAATGAAAACTCAAACTATGGTTACGATGCACTTAACAATAGTTATGGTGATTTAATTGAAAATGGAATTATTGACCCAACAAAAGTTACAATTACTGCCCTAACAAATGCTTGCAGTGTGGCAGCAATTATGTTAACCACAACCTGCCTTGTTACCGACACAGAAGAACAACCAAATCCAAATCAACTTGCAAACGACCACGGAATTTATTAACAATTAAAAACAAAAAAAGAGCGATTAATTCGCTCTTTTTTTATGCTAATGTTGAAATTATTTTTTCATATAGTGCCCATTTACCTTTAATTTCAGGTAAAACTGTAAAGGTCATTTTCTTTTGTGTTACAGGGTGAATTAAAACTAATTTATATGCCCAAAGCATTAAGTTACCCTTTGTTTTTGCCCCATATTTAAAATCGTTATAAACAGGATTACCCATATTGCTAAATTGTGCCCTAATTTGATGGCTTCTGCCTGTAATTAAATCAACTTTAACCAAACTTGTGTTTTGTTCAGATGCCAAAGTTTCGTAGTTTAATTCGGCATATTTTGCACCACTAACAGCAGATCCAACAACTGTAACCATATTTGTTTTTTCGTTTTTCTTTAAATAATCAGTAAGTTTTTGTTGATGAATCCTAGGTTCGCCATTAACAACTGTTAAATAATTTTTTGTAAGTTCATTATTTTTAATTGCTTCACTTAATCTGGCAGCTGCTTTGCTGGTTTTTGCAAAAACCATTACACCACCTGTTGGTCTATCTAATCTATGCACCAACCCAACATAAACATTTCCTGGTTTATTATATTTTTCCTTAATATATTCCTTAACCAAAGTTAACATATCTTTATCACCAGAACTATCTTCTTGTGTAGGAATGTTTTGTGGTTTAATTACAACTAAAATGTGATTATCTTCGTAAATTACATCAATCATATTACTATCTCCTTTTATTAGTGTAACAAAATTAATTTTAAATAGCAATTTTTATTACAAAAAATCAGTTATATTCAAACAAAAAGATGAAGCAAAACAGCTTCATCTTTTTTATTATCGGCTAATTGTAACTTTTAACATTTTATCGTTTAAATTAAATTCTTCACTAAATTCACCGTTTTCGCCAACAGTTACAGAAACTGCTAAAACATCTTGTTTAACTTGGTTTGCAAATTTTAAAACAAGTTCTTCTAAATACTTATCGCCACTAACTTCAATAGTAATTCTGTCGGTAACAACATAGTTAGAACTTTTTCTTAAATTTTGAACCTTTGAAACAAATTCACGGTAAATACCTTCTTCAATTAATTGTTCGGTTAAATGAGTATCTAAAATAACTGCAATATTACCATCGGTTGCACTTGCATAACCTTCTTTTTGACTTACTGAAATTAATAAATCATCTTTACTAAATTCAACAGTGTCGCCATCAAGTTCAACTTTAAACACATCGCCTTTTTCAACAGTTTCAACAACTTTTAATGCATCGCAAGTTGCTAAAAATTCTCTAATTACATTAAGTTTTTTACCATATTTAGGTCCTAATGTTTTAAGTTGTGGTTTTAATGTGTAGTTAACAAAATTACTTAAATCTTCGTGTTGTTTAACAGCTTTAACATTTAATTCATCTTTTAAAATTTGAACCAAATCTTCGGTTAAAGTTGTTTTGTTATTTGCATCGGTTAAGTAAAGTTCGTTTAGTGGTTGACGGTTTTTAATTGCACTTAAATTTCTTGCACTACGGCCAAGTTCTGTGTAAGCATAAACCATAGCCATTTGTTCGCTTAACTTTTCGTCAATTAATTCTTCGTTAACTTCTGGATATTTGCTCAAATGAACACTTACTGGTGCATCAGCATAGAAATTACGAACTAAATTTTTATAAATTGTTTCACTCATAAATGGAGTAAATGGAGCAGAAAGTTTAGCATATGTTGTTAACACTGTGTAGAATGTTACATAAGCTGCCTTTTTATCTTCGGTGAATTCTTCACCCCAATATCTCTTTCTACCTAAACGAACATACCAGTTAGAAACTTTATCAATAAATTCTTCCATTGCTCTACTGCTTTCGGTTACATGGAATTTATCAAGTTCAGAACAAACATATTTAACTAATTTGTTAAGTTCACTTAAAACCCATTTATCCATTACTGAAAGTTTGCAATCAGCAAGTGAATATTTTGTTGGGTCAAATTTATCAATTTCGGCATACAAAACAAAGAAAGCATAAGTGTTCCATAAAGTACCAAAATATTTCTTTTGGCTTTCAGTTACAGTATTTTCAGTTAAAATTAAGTTGCCCCAAGGTTGACTACCTGTGTAGAATGTCCAACGGATTGGATCTGCACCCATTTTAGAAAGCATTTCCATAGGTGGAATATAGTTTCCTAAACTTTTACTTAATTTTCTGCCTTGATCATCAACAACCAAACCGTTTGCAATACAAGTTTCGTATGGACTTTTGTTAAATAAGGCAGTTGAAATTGCTTGTAATGAATAGAACCAACCTCTGGTTTGGTCAATACCTTCACTAATAAATTGTGCAGGGAAACTTTGTTCAAACAATTCTTTATTTTCAAAAGGATAATGATGTTGTGCAAATGGCATACTACCCGAATCAAACCAACAGTCAATAACTTCTGGTTCACGGTGCATTTGTTTGCCACATTTTTCACAAGTAATTGTTACTTCATCAACATAAGGTTTGTGTAGTTCAATATCTCCACTAACCCCACCCAATTTTTTAAGTTCTTCTTTACTTCCTACAACATGATAATGTCCACATTCACACATCCAAACAGGAAGTGGTGTTCCCCAATAACGGTCACGACTTAAACACCAATCAATGTTGTTTTCTAAAAAGTTGCCCATTCTACCATTTTTAACATTATCTGGTAGCCAATTAACAGAATTGTTATTTCTAACCATATCTCCACGAATTTCGGTTGTTTTAACAAACCAACTAGATCTAGCAAAATAGATAAGTGGGCTATGGCATCTCCAACAATGTGGATAACTGTGAACATGTTTTTGTGTTTTAAACACTTTACCTTCTGCCGTTAAATCAACAACAATTTCATCGTTTTTATCAAAAACAAATTCACCAGCATATTTGCCACAATTTTCGGTAAATTTACCAAATTTATCTACTAATTGAATAAATGGTAAATTATATTTTCTACCAACATTAGAGTCATCTTCACCAAATGCAGGAGCAATATGAACAATACCTGTTCCATCTGTTAATGTAACATAACTATCGCAAGTCACATAATAACCTTTTTCTGCATCTTTTTCACTAACAAAACCAAATAAAGGAACATACTTTTTAAATTCTAATGTTTTACCTTTAAATGTTTCAACAATTTCGTAGTTTTCTTTAAAATGATTTTTAACTAATGCTTCGGCTAAAATATAATAGTTTCCTTCAAAACTAACTTTGCAATAATCTTCATCAGCATTAACACAAAGTGCGATATTAGAAGGAAGTGTCCAAGGTGTTGTTGTCCATGCTAAAAAGTAAGTGTTTTCTTCGTTAACAACTTTAAATTTAGCAACAACTGTGGTATCTTTTCTATCTTCATAACCTTGTGCAAGTTCGTGAGAAGAAAGTGCTGTTCCACATCTTGGGCAACTTGGTAAAATTTTGTAACCTTTGTAAAGTAGGCCTTTTTTATCCATTTCTTTTAAAGCCCACCAAATGCTTTCAATATAATTATCGTAATAAGTTACATAATAATCATCTTCCATGTTTACAAAGTAACCAACTCTATCAGAAAACTCTTTCCAAATATCAACATATTTCCAAACATTATCTTTGCATTTTTTAATAAATTTTTCAATGCCATATTCTTCAATTTGTTGTTTTCCGGAAATTCCTAATTCTTTTTCAACTGATAATTCAACAGGTAAACCATGAGTGTCCCAACCACCCTTTCTTGGAACAAAGTAACCTTGCATTGATTTATATCTTGTGAAAACATCTTTTAAAACCCTAGTTAAAACATGGCCAGAGTGTGGTGTTCCGTTTGCAGTTGGTGGTCCTTCGTAAAAGTTAAATCTTTTTGCACCTGCATTGTGGTTCATACATTGTTTTTTAATATCATTTTCTCTCCAAAACTTTAAAACAGCTTGTTCTTGGTTAGGGAAATTTAAATTTGCATCAACCTTTTTATACATCTTTTTTCTCCTTAAAATTAATTTTAGTTTAATTTTAAAAACTGCGAATAAAATTAAAAAAAGCCCGAGTACATTGTTACAAAAACAATGCCCCAAGCATTATTACCATTTATAACAAATGTGCCATCACACATCGTTCACTAACGGAGAACTTCCCGCAATTTCTTACTAATAAAAATTTTCAGAAATTGGACTATAAAGGTGATATTTATTTTATTTTGCTATTGACTTCTCAGCAACTGTCAATTCTCTGTAATGCAACTAATTTAAAATAAACTTGTCCTTTTTTAAATCGCCTTTAAATATTAAACTGTTTACATAATACAACAACCAAAAACTTTTGTCAACATTAGGTTAAACTTTTACTATTAATTTAACTTTAATTATTTGTTAAATTATGTTAATATATAAAAAATGGAGTATGTTTATGGGCAAATATAAAATAGTTGTTTATGCAATTGCAAAAAATGAAGCAAAATTTGCAGAAAAATGGGCAAAAAATATGAGTGAAGCAGATGAAATTTATGTTTTGTTAGACCCAACCAGCAACGATAATACAAAAGAAATTTTAGAAAATAATGGTGTTAAAGTAACCGAAAAACTTATTAAACCTTGGAGATTTGATAGGGCTAGAAATGAAAGTTTAAAACTTGTTCCAAAAGATGCTGATATTTGTGTTTGCACCGATTTAGATGAGTTATTTACACCAGGATGGCGGAAAGTTTTGGAAGATGCTTGGCAACCAAACACTAATCAGGCAGTTTACAAATACTATCATAATGCAGGAACTCCTGATGATGTTCCAAACATTTTTGATTATTCAAAAATACATGACCGAAACACTTTTGAATGGAAATGGGCAATTCATGAATATATTGTTGCAAAAAACAATAACCCAATAAATCAAGTGTTTTTACCAAATGATGTAATGCTTAAACACTACCCCGACAACAAAAAACCAAGAAGTTATAAGGAACTATTAGAAAAAGCATTAAAAAAAGAAAAAAACGACACAAGATATTTAGGATTGTTAATTGATGAATATTTTAATGCTCAGGAATATGATAAAGCACAAAAAACAATTAATCGCCTATTAAGTATTAAACCATTACATATTCAAGATATTTGTCTTGCCTATAAATATTTAATAAAAATTGATGTGGTTAATCAAAACTTTACAGCAATAAAACAACATTGTTATGAAGCACTATCAAAATGTGATTATTGCAAATTGTTTTATGGTGAATTAGGTCAAATATACATATTAAAAGAAAATCAAAATGAATTAGGAATTGCACTATTACAAAAATGTTTAAGCATTAAACAAGAAGTTTTACCTGCCAGAGAAACAGAATGGAACGATATTGCTTATATTTACAATTTAATTTCTATTGGTTATTACAACTTAAAAGATTATGCTTCGGCATTAATGTATATAGATATGGCAATTGCAAAAAATTCAAAAGTGCCTGAATATAGGCAAAATAAAGATTTATACATAACGGCAAACAATTAAAAAAAACGAAGGAAAATTCCTTCGTTTTATTTTTTTATTACAGTGTTCTGTCAGAACCTGGTTTAATAGGTGGATTTCTTCTTTCTGCCTCAGCAGCAGTAACAGCATCACCATCAATCAATGTTTGATCGGCACGATCTTGTTTACGGTTTCTGAAATATTTTGTAACAACAGAACTATGACCATCGTAACTAACAGTTGTGTGATCAATACCACCTGTTGCATTTGTAATAATAACTTCTTTTTCTCTTTTTCCAGGAGCTTCAAAGGTTACATCTGCACCAGATAATACAATATCTTTTGCAACTTCACCATATCTTACTGATTCTGGGTCAACTTCTTTAATATCATCAACCACTTCGCCCATTCTTTGGCCATCTTTTCTAAACCAACTTTCAAGGGTTCTAGCACCTTTTGAATGTGCTTCAGCTTCCCTTGTAGCACTGCTAACTTGTCTTGCTTTGGTTTCTTCAATAAGTTTTCTTCTTAAAATTTGCCAATGGAAAATTTCATCTTGTAAGTTACCATCAAATCTTTCGTCAGTATATTTAGATCTTTTAGATTTAGAAGCTAAAATATCCATATGTTTATCATGACGACCTAAATAATATTTCATTGTTCCTTTACCAGCAACAACTTTTACTGCTCTACCAACAATTTTAAATGGATTTTTAGTAGGAGTGTTACCTTCAAGTTCACTAGAAACAAATTGAATCTTTTTAGCATTTGAAGCATCAAGTTTTTTAAGAGCTTTTCTAGCTTTTTTAATTTGTCTTTTATATTTTCTTGGATTTGTCATATAACTATCAAGTGCAGCTTCAAGTTCAGCAATTTTAGCCCTATTTCTGTCAATAGTTTTAAATGCTTTTTGAACTTTTGCTTCTCTGCGAAGTAAATGTCCTTGATCGGTTGCAGCTTGACGATGTCTTCTAAAGAAGAAATGTTTAAACACATTAGCACCAACAATAATTGAACCTAATGTAACAATGTTATATAAACCACCTCTTGCAATAGCTGTTGCAGTTGCAATAGCTCCTGGTGCTAAACCTGGAATAACACAAGAAAGTGCTAAACCACCAGCAGCAACTAGTGTACCTAATAATAACCAATGTTTTCCTAACCAGTTAACAAATCTTCTTCCTCTGCTAACTCTTAATGTTTTATATTTGAAATCCCCTTTTGAAAGTGGAGTTGTAGGAGTTACAGGTGTTGGAGTAATTGGTGTTGGAGTAATTGGTGTAGGTGTAACAGGAGTTGGTGTTACAGGAGTTGGTGTTACAGGTGTTGTTGGAG
>JAZNIS010000082.1:0-6521 GCA_045577635.1 Clostridia bacterium | reverse complement strand
AAATTAATATAATATTAAAAGGTATTTAATTTTTTATGTGTTTTGTATTTTTTGACTTTTTAGACGAACTTTTAGGTTTTAAAAAAAATAAAAGTAAAAACAATAATAAAAATTCATTTGATTTTGATAGTCAATGTGAATATTGTGGCGAACTTCTTGAAGATTGCGAATGTGATTTTAGGGAAGTTAGCGAAGATGATATAAGTGAAAGTTGGGAAAATGAAGAACCCGAAAATGATGATTCGTTTGATGATTTTGATACTTTTTAATTTTTAAATAGCTAATATAATTTAAGGAGTGCTACTTTGAACAGACAAGATAAAATTCGTAACTTTTGTATTGTTGCCCACATAGACCATGGCAAAAGCACATTGGCAGATAGATTAATAGAATTTACAGGAACTCTATCTAAAAGGGAACTTTCCGAACAAGTACTAGATTCTATGGATATTGAAAAGGAAAGGGGTATAACAATTAAATTAACTCCAACAAAAATGAAATATGTTTACGATGGGGTTGAATACGAACTTAATTTAATAGATACACCAGGTCATGTTGACTTTACTTATGAAGTTTCTCGTAGTTTAGCTGCTTGTGAAGGTGCAATTTTAATTGTTGATGCAACACAAGGTGTTGAAGCACAAACTTTAGCAAATGCATATTTAGCAATTGATAATAACCTAGAAATTTTACCTGTTATTAACAAAATTGATCTTCCTAGTGCCGACATTGAAACAGCCAGAAGCGAAATTGAAGAAGTTATTGGAATTGACTCTACAATTGCTCCTGCTGTTAGTGCAAAAGATGGCACAAATATTGAACAAGTGTTAGAACAAATTGTTAAATATATTCCTGCTCCCAAAGGGGACGAAAATGGTGAATTAAGGGCTTTAATTTTTGATAGTTACTACGATAACTTTAAAGGTGCTGTTTGTCTAGTTAGGGTTTTTGACGGACAAGTTAAAGCAGGTGATAAAATTAAATTCTTTATTACAGGTAAGGAATATGATGTAACCGAAGTCGGTGTTTTTGAACCAAAGCCAATAAGCCAATCTGTTTTAAGGGCTGGTGATGTTGGTTATATTTGTGCAAGCATTAAAAATGTTGCCGAAACAAAAGTAGGTGACACAATCACTCTTGCTTCAAATCCAACTAAAAATCCACTTCCAGGTTATAAGGAAGTTAAACCTGTTGTGTTTAGTGGTATTTTCTGTGTTGACGGTGCTGATTACGATGCATTAAAAGATGCACTTGAAAAACTTAAACTTAACGATGCTTCGCTTGAATATGAGCCGGAAGTTAGCCAAGCTTTGGGTTTTGGTTTCCGTTGTGGATTTTTAGGATTATTGCACATGGAAATAATCCAAGAAAGATTGGAACGAGAATTTGATTTGGATTTAATTACAACAGCACCTTCGGTTTGTTACAAAGTTCATACTGTAACGGGTGAAGTTTTAGATGTTAGTAATCCAGCTGACCTACCAAAACCACAAGAAATTGAATATATGGAAGAACCTATGACTAGGGTTAATATATTCACACCACCACAATATGTTGGTAATTTAATGGAATTAGCACAAGAAAAACGGGGTGAGCATAAAGATTTGCAATATTTAGATAAAAATCGTTGCCAACTTGTTTACGATATTCCACTTAACGAAATTATTTACGATTTCTTTGATAAACTAAAAAGTTGTTCTAGGGGTTATGCTAGTTTAGATTATGAAATTTTAGGTTATAAAGAAAGCGATTTAGTAAAAGTTGATATTTTACTTAATGGCGAAGTTTGTGATGCTTTATCAATGATTGTTCATAAGGAAAGAGCATACTATAAAAGCCGTGCTATTGTAGAAAAATTAAAAGATGTTATTCCAAGGCAATTGTTTGAAATTCCTATTCAAGCAGCAATTGGAACAAAGGTTATTGCTCGTGAAACAGTTAAAGCACTTCGTAAAGATGTGTTAGCTAAATGTTACGGTGGCGATATTTCCAGAAAACGAAAATTATTAGAAAAACAGAAAAAAGGTAAAAAGAGAATGCGAAAAGTGGGTTCGGTAGAAATTCCGTCCGAAGCATTTATGAGCATACTTAAAATTGATTAATGAATTTAGGGATTTATGTTCACATTCCGTTTTGTGTTAGTAAATGCTTATATTGCAATTTTTATTCAGAACCAAAGCTTAATTTAATTAATGATTATGTTTTATCGTTAGTTAAAGAAATAAAACAGGAAAGTGAAAAATATAAAAATTTTAATATTAACACCATTTTTATTGGTGGCGGAACACCTAGTGTTTTACCGGCAGGTTCTGTTTCGGTTATTATTAATGCTATAAAAAATTTTTTTAATGTTGATAGCAATTGTGAAATAACCATTGAATCTAACCCAAATAGCATAAATTACACTAATGCTTCCGAATGGTTTTCTGCTGGTGTTAATAGGGTTTCTGTTGGGGTTCAAACCACTAGTAATAGGTTACTTAAAATTATTGGCAGAAAGCACACTTATCAAGATTTTATTTTGGCAATAAAAACCCTAAAAAAGGTCGGTTTTAAAAACATTAATGCCGATTTAATGATTGGTTTGCCAACACAAAAACAAAGGGAAGTAAAACAAGCTTTAAATCATTGTTTTAATTTAGGTGTTACACACATTAGTGCCTATACATTAATATTAGAAGAAAACACACCGTTATTTAATTTGGTTAAAAACAATCAACTTCAACTTCCTGCCGAAAAAAAAGTGTTAGGTATGTTTAACTATTTGTTAAAACAACTAACTTTAAATGGTTTTGTTAGGTACGAAGTTTCAAATTTTGCCAAACCAAATTTTGAATGTTTACACAATAAAAATTGTTGGAATATGGAAAATTATGTTGGCTTTGGCTGTTCGGCACATAGTTTTGTAAACAATACTAGATTTGCCAACATTTCTAATATTGAAAACTACATTAATTTAATTGAAAATCAAAAATCTGTAATTGAATTTACCGAAGAAATTTCAAATAAAGAATTAATTGAAGAAACTATAATGCTAAATTTAAGGACCAAAGAAGGTATTAATTTAAATAGTTTAAAGCAAAAATTTAATTATGATTTGTTGGCTGTAAAGCAAACAGAAATTAAAGAGTTAATTGATTTTGGTTTTATAAAACACGAAAATAATTTTTTGTTTTGCACAACAGAAGGGTTTTATGTTTTAAATCAAATCATTTTAAAATTAGTTGATTAGTATTTAGTATATTAAATATATTTAATTAAATATTTATCTTATTAAAAAGCACAATCAGTTTGGTTGTGTTTTTTGTTTTTCGGCAAAATATTTTAAATTTTTTAAAATTAATTAACATATTTTTGTTGATCTTTGAATATAATATGAGTAGAATGTAATTAGCACTTGAAACAAAAGAGTGCTAACACTTTTAAAAAATTATTGCTAAATAAGGATAGTAATGAAAAACGAATTCAAAATTTCTGAACGAAAACATGAATTGTTAATAAGTGCAGTTGAAGGTTACATTGAAAATGCCAGCCCAATAACTAGTGAAAAAGTGCAAAAAACATTATTTAAAAATTTAAGTAGTGCAACACTTCGTAATGAGTTAAGTGCTTTGGAAGAAATGGGCTTTTTAAAACAACTTCACACAAGTTCTGGCAGAGTTCCAACAACAAAAGCATATAGGTACTATGTTAACAACATAATTCAAAACACAGCACTTGATGTTGATGTTATTAACGAAATTAAAGATAAATTTGTTACAAGGTCGGCTTTTTTAAGCGATATGCTAACAAATATTGCTAAAAGTATTAACCAAATAACTAATTTTCCAACTTATGTTAGAATTAAAAGTTACGAAGATTTAACTGTTCAAGGAATAAACATTATTCCATTAATTACAGGGCAAGGTTTAATACTTTTCCAAACAAGTGCAGGAATTATTAATAACACCATTGAGTTAAGTCCAGATGTTACAGAAGAAATTTGTAAAGATGCTTCAAAATATTTAACAACAAACCTTTACAACAAAAAAATAGTTGATATTATTGAAAACATTGATTTTTATAATGATATGTTTAAAAAGCAAATCAATTTTTATCAAGAATTGTTTGTGGCTGTTACCGATATTTTGAAAAAGTTTACCGAAGATAGGGCTTCTAAATTAATTAACACAAACACTACAAAACTGTTAAATGAACCTGAATATAAAGATATTAACGAAGCTAAAAAGTTTTTAAAACTTATTGAAAACGAAAAGGAAATTAAAGAAATTATTGAAAATATTGACGATAATGCTTCTTCCGATGTTGTGTTTACAATTGGTGATGAAAACTTAAACGAAAAATATTCCGATTATTCAATAATTAACACAAATTATCACATTGGAAATGGTGTGGTTGCAAGTGTAAGTGTTTTAGGTCCAGAACGAATGAATTATGCAAAAATTGCATCTGCATTAAAATATATTTCTGATGAATTAAATAAATATAATAAGGAGTAAATAATGGGTAAGAAAAAAGATGAATTGCAAGAAGAAAAACATTGCCATTGTGGCCCTGAATGTGATTGTCACTGCGAAGATGATTGCGAATGTGGCGATGAATGCAATTGTGGTGAAAACTGTGGTTGCTCAAACAATAACATAAGCGAAGATGCCTTAGGTTATTTAGAACTTGCTCAAAGAATTCAAGCAGATTTTGAAAATTATAAACGAAGAAATGCTGAAGTTGAAAAAACATGTTTTAATAATGGTGTTTATGCTTTTGTTACAAAAATTTTACCTGTGTTAGATAGTTTTAAACAAGCAAGGGAAACAATTAAGGATGAAAGTGCACTAGCTGGTTTAGAAATTATTTATAACCAAATTATTAAAGCATTAGCAAGTTTTGGAATTTATAAAATTGAATGTGTAGGTCAAAAGTTTAATCCAGAACTTCATAATGCAGTTTTAACTGATTGTGATGAAACCAAAGAAG
Source organism: Clostridia bacterium (assembly GCA_045577635.1). GTDB lineage: Bacteria > Bacillota > Clostridia > Christensenellales > UBA1242 > UBA6345. The sequence continues at coordinate 1,547 of JAZNIS010000082.1, read as the reverse complement.
ATGAAGTGGTTTTAGAAGAATTACAAGAAGGTTTTAAATCTGATAATAAAGTTATTAGATATAGTGTTGTTAAAATTAACAAACTTTAATATTATTCAAACAAATAAAAAAACAAAAAAATAAGGAAATTTTTTAAATAGGAGATTAAAAAAATATGGCAAAAATTATTGGTATTGACTTAGGTACAACAAACTCATGTGTTGCAGTTATGGAAGGTGGCGAACCAAGTGTAATTGTTAATGCAGAAGGCGACAGAACAACACCAAGTGTTGTAGCATTTAAAAAGGATGGCGAAAGATTAGTTGGTCAAGTTGCTAAAAGGCAAGCAGTAGCAAACCCAGAGAACACAGTTATTTCTATTAAAACAAAAATGGGTTCAGATTATCGTGTAAAAATTTCAGATAAAGAATATTCACCACAAGAAATTTCAGCTATGGTATTATCTAAATTAAAAGCAGATGCTGAAACATATTTAGGTGAAAAAGTTACACAAGCAGTTATTACTGTTCCTGCATACTTCACCGATAGCCAAAGACAAGCAACAAAAGATGCTGGAAAAATTGCTGGTTTAGAAGTTTTAAGAATTATTAACGAACCAACAGCTGCAGCATTAGCTTATGGTCTAGATAAAAATGAAGCAAAAAGCCAAAAAATTCTAGTATATGATTTGGGTGGTGGCACATTTGATATTTCACTTTTAGATATTGATGATGGTGTATTTGAAGTTTTAGCAACTGCTGGTGATAACCGTTTAGGTGGCGATGATTTTGACCAAGAAATTATGAACCTTTTAGTTGAAGAATTTAAAAAGGCAGAAGGTATTGATTTATCAAAAGATAAACTTGCTATGCAAAGATTAAAAGAAGCTAGTGAAAAAGCAAAAATTGATTTAAGTGCTGTAAACAAAACAACAATTAGTTTACCATTTATTACTTCAAACGAAACAGGTCCTAAACATTTAGAATTTGATTTAACCAGAGCAAAATTTGATCAAATTACCGAATATTTAGTTCAAAAAACATTAGATAAAGTTAACCAAGTTATGAAAGATGCTAAACTAGGATTTAACGATATTGCAAAAATTTTAATGGTTGGTGGTTCAACCCGTATTCCAGCTGTTTACGAAGCAGTTAAAAAATTAACAGGTAAAGAACCATTTAAGGGTATTAACCCAGATGAATGTGTTGCTATGGGTGCAGCAATTCAAGGTGGTGTACTTGCTGGTGATGTTAAAGATGTGTTACTTCTAGATGTTACTCCATTATCATTAGGTATTGAAACATTGGGTGGAGTATTTACAAAACTTATTGAAAGAAACACAACAATTCCTACTAAAAAATCACAAGTATTTAGTACAGCTGTGGATAATCAACCAGGTGTTGATATTCATGTATTACAAGGTGAAAGAGAATTTGCTGCTGATAACAAAACATTAGGCAGATTCCAATTAAACGATATTCCACCTGCACCAAGGGGAATTCCACAAATTGAAGTTACTTTTGATATTGATGCAAACGGTATTGTTTCTGTTAGTGCAAAAGATTTAG
>JAZNIS010000081.1:0-14984 GCA_045577635.1 Clostridia bacterium | reverse complement strand
ACACATGCAGTTATGGATGGTGAATCATCATCTTCTTCTGGTACTAGTATTGCTTCTAAAGGTGATGCTATTGCTGTTCCTTCTGAATGTGGTTGTGGTTGTAAAGTTTATGCTTGTTCTAAATGTTGGACTAAAAACACTCAATCAGCTGAAGATATAAAAGCAGGCAAAGCTCCTACATACAAAAACACATGTCCTGGTATTGGTAAAACAACAGCACAATATTCTTGCCCATTAGATATCACAAATCAATCTTGGTATAAAAGCATGATGCAAGTTGTTGAAATTGTTGATGGTTTACTTACTCCAATTTTAATTATTGGTGGTAGTGTTGGTGCAATTTTTGTTATCGTTTTAGGTGTTAACTTCAGTAAAGCTGAAAGTGCTGATAAAAGAGAAGAAGCTAAAAAGAGAATGATTAATGCTATTATTGGTGTTGTTGCAACAATGTTATTATTAATCTTAATCAAAATCTTTACTTCTAATGCTGAATCAATTGTTACTTGGATTAACAAAGCAGGCAATCAATAATAAGAATTTAAAAGTTGGGTTTTCCCAACTTTTTTTCTTTTTTAAATTTGCTTTTAATTAGTTGAAATATATTATAAAATTAAACTATGAGAATATTAAAGTTTATTTTAAAAATAGTTTTGTTTCCTTTTGTGTTGCTATGGAAACTAATAAAACTAATATTTAAACAATTTAATAAAATTAGAATTGGTAAGTTTTTAAAAACTTTAAGTGTTGCAAAGTTAGATGCATTAAGTGGTGAAGAGTTTGAAAATGTGTGTAAACTTATTTTTGAATATGTGGGCTATCAGGTAAAAACAACACCGGCATCTAACGATTATGGTGCAGATTTAATTATTACAAAAAAATTAACAATTGTTGTTCAGGCAAAACTTTATTACAAACATGGTGTTGGAAACCATGCAGTGCAGGAAGTTACTTCGGCATTAAAATTTTATAAAGCCCACTTTGCAGCAGTAATAACTAATTGGAAGTTTACTAATCAGGCACAAACAATGGCACAAACACAGGCAGTTGTTTTAATTGATAGGCAGGATTTAGATTGCTTTTTTGAAGACCTTGAAAATAAAACAAAAACAAGTAAGTTGTTTTGTTTAGAAAAATATTTTAAGGCAAATGTTAAAGAATTAAATAAAAATATTTTAAAATAAAATATAAGTGTGTTATAGTAGTTTTACAATAATAAATAACAGGGGTTAGGGTTTTGGCAAAAGAGAAAAGAACAAAACAAGTACAAACCGAACAAGTTGCTCAAATACAATCAAAAGTGGGAATAACTTTAAACGGAGATGAAGTTTTTGACAAAAACAAGTATGTTAAAGTCAAGGATAGGTTTGGAAATGAAGTTTTAAAAGAAAAAGGATATAAAGGGCTTAAAAAAACTTTTAGATTTTATCATAAGTATATTGCACTATTTATTGCCGTTGTTTTATTAAGTTTGTTGGGCAGTGGGGTTTCGGTTTTATCTCCTATTTTTGAAGGTAATTTGGTTGACCAACTAACACAATTTAATGTTGATAAAATTTTTGAAAATGCAATTTGGTTGTTCACCGTTCATGTGTTGTCGTTAATGGTTTACACTGTTTGGTATGTTTTATTAATTAAATTAAACAAAAACATTAAAATAGATATTAAGCATGAATTAGTAACAAGTTTAACTGATTTAGAAACTAAAAATTTTGATAAAACAAATTCGGGTGTGTTTATTTCTCGTATTAATAAAGATGCAAACGAACTATCAAGTTTTTATAATAATGTTGTAGATTGTTTAGCAGATATTTTAAGTAACATTGGTTTTATTATTTATATTGGTTTTTTAAATATTTGGGTGTTCTTATTTATAATTGTTTACATTTCAGTAGTTTTCATTGTTGAAAATTTTAGAATTAAAGCTTGGTTTAAAAACCGTAAACGATGGAAAGAAGCTGATGAAAAAGTTGTTGGTGCTTATGGCGAAATTGTTAGGGGTGTTAGAGATGTTAAAGCTCTTAACTTAAAAGAAAGTGTTATTTCAAAAGCCGAAGAATTACAAAACACAGCAATTAAAGTTTCACAAAAGTTTGACCTTACAAATATGTGGTGGCGAAGGGGAAGTGCTTTAACTACTCACACATTAGATTTTGCTTTTATTGTTATGTGTGTTGTTTTAGTTATTAACGGATTAATGCCACTTAGCACAATGCTTATTGTTTATATTTATATGGGCAGAGTTAGGGGGCTTGTTAACTATGTTGCAAACATTAAAGAGCATTTTGTTGATGGCGAAATTGCAGCACAAAGAGTGTTTGAAATTTTAGAAAGCACAACTTATCCAAAAGAAACTTTTGGTAATGTTGAATTACCTGAAATTAAAGGCGATATTAAATTTGAAAAAGTTACCTTTGGCTATTCCAATGATGAAATTTTGTTTAAAAATTTAAATTTAGAAATTAATGCAGGTTCAACTGTTGCCATTGTTGGAAAAAGTGGACAAGGCAAAAGTACGGTTTTAAGTTTAATTGATAAACTTTATAAAGTTCAATCGGGGAAAATTACATTAGATGGTGTAAATATTAATGATTTAACAGAAAAATCGTTAAGAGATAATATAGGAATTGTTATGCAAATACCTTATATTTTTAACACTACCATTATGGAAAACTTACAGTTTGTAAAACCAACTGCAACAAAAGAAGAAATTTACGAAGCTTGCAAAAAAGCACAAATTCACGATTTTATTATGCAACAACCAAAACAATATGAAAGTATGATTGGTGAAAATGGAGTTGTGTTGAGTGGTGGTCAAAGGCAACGACTTGCAATTGCAAGAGCACTACTTAAAAACAGTAAAATTATTTTATTTGACGAAGCAACTAGTGCATTAGATAATCAAAGTCAAGGCAAAATTAAAAAGGTTATTGACGGGTTAAAAAATACACACACAATTGTTATTGTTGCACATAGGTTGTCTACTGTTGTTGATTGCGACAAAATTGTTGTTATTGATAAAAACAAAGTTGTTGCCGAAGGCACACATAAATATTTAATGCGAAATTGTGATGTTTATAAAGAACTTTATAAAACCGAAGAGGCAAGTGAAGAAGAAGATAAACTAAAATTAAAAGTTTAAAAAAAGAAGCGATTATTTCGCTTCTTTTATTTTGTTTCCATACCTTCTGGCTTCTTTAATCTTTCTGCAATATGTGGTGGAATTAAATCAGTTTTTCCTTTGTTTTTAGTGTAATAACTGCTTAATTTAATTCCGTGTTGAAAGGTTGTTCCGTAGGTTTTTTTGTATGCTATAAGTGGTCTTGTTAGTTCGGTTTTTGTTTGCTCTAAATATTCATCATATTTTTTATATGCTAAACTTATTTTTCCAGATAGTTCTTCGGTTATTTTTGTTCTGTAACCTGTGCCATATTTTAGTAGGTTATCTAGAATTGCATAATATTCTTGTGCAAGTGGGTCAAAATTATTTACAGTTGTGTTCCTAATTTCAACTAAACCTTTTAGTTTTTCTAAAATTTCGGCATCGGTTTTTAAACCACCCAATTTAATTAAAGAACTTAAACTTTTTGCCTCTTTTTGTAGGACTAAAAAATCACTAACAGTTTTATCTTTGCCGTTTATGTAACTATTAAGTTTTGCTTCAAAACTTTTAATTCTTCCGTAAATCAATTTTCAAATTTCCTTTATTTATAGTTAAAGTATAACACGGAAAAAATAAATGAGCAATACCCATTATTTTGTTGCTTTTTTTATGGTGAATGCTATACTTATGAAGTAATAATTTTTATTGGATTATGCAAAATATATAATACACTAAGGAAGATAAATTTTTTATGAGAGAGTTTTTTGGATTTGGTGGCTACACTAGAAAACCGGAAGGTTTTTTATCGTGGCAACACCTTTTATTTGTTACAATTTTAATGGTAATAATGGTTGCACTAGCAATTTATTTTGGCTTAAAATCTAGAGATAAAGATATTTCACAAAAAAACAAAGTTCTTTTATGGGCTGCAATTTTAATTGATGGTTTTGAACTATTTAAAATTATAATTGTGTGTATTAGAGGAAACGATGCTATGCTTTGGATTTATAATTTACCATTGTTTTTATGTAGCATTCAATTAATCACAATTCCACTTGCTGCTTTGGCAAAAGGCAGGGTTAAGGAAGCCGCACTAGATTTTGTTTTCATTTTTGGAATTTTAGGTGCAGTGCTAGGTACTTATGGTGCAGGAAACAACTATTCAGCAAATCCGGTTTTATCTTTTGATAATGTTGTGTCGGGAATTACTCATGCAATTTCTGGTTTTGCATCTTTATATATTGGAATTTCTAAAATGACAAGTATGAAAGTTGAAAACATTATTATAACTTTTGCAATATTATTAAGTTTTTGTGTAGTTGCTTATGGTGTAAATCATTTAATTGATTATAACTATATGTTTTTAATGAGGGGCGACGGCACACCTTATGATATTTTTTACAACATGGTAAACGGTAGCAAAATTTTATATCCGTTAGTAGTTGTGTTCTTGTTTATTTTATATGTATCTGTTTTCTATTTGGTTTTCTATTTAATAAAAAGAAAAAAGAACAAAATGTAATTTTTAAGCAGTAAAAAACACTTTATCAGTGCGATAAAGTGTTTTTTTGTTGTTTATATTTTACCTTTTAAAGTTAAATATTCTTTAATTGGTTTGCTTGGTTTGTTTGTGTAAAGAACAAATAAATGGTGTAAACTTCTTGATGCCGAAATGTATAGGTTTTGATATTCAAATTCGGAATTATAATTATCTTCACTTGCATCAGGAATAATTACACAGTCAAATTCTAAACCTTTACTTTGGAAACTTGGAACAACAACTAATCCGTTAGGAAGTGTAACACTTGTTGCTGTAATTGTTTCAACGGGTAGGTGTGGTTTTAATATTTCAACATATTTATCACATTCATCTTGGTCTTTTGTTATTATTGCAATATTTTTATATTGTTTATCTTTAACTTCATCAAGAATATCTTTTATTTGTGTTATAAAGTGTTCGGTGTTTTTAGTTTCTAAAATTGTTGGTTTGTTACCACCTTTTCTAACCATTGTAACATCTTGTCGGTTACCAATTAAGTTGCAAAGTTCTCCAATTTCTTCGCTAGTACGGTAGCAACGGTTAATGGTTAAATACATTGAATTATCAAATAAACTATGTAGTTGTTCAATGGCTTGTTTGCTTTCTTTTGGACACATACTTTGACCGTAGTCACCCAAAATTGTTTTAGAACAAGGATATAAAATATTTAAAACTCTAAATTGCATTGGGCTATAATCTTGCATTTCGTCAACAACTAAATGTTGAATGCTTGTAAAACTGTTAAGCCCTGTTAAGTAATTATCAATAAGCATTAGTGGGAAGGCATCTTCATATTTAATTTTGCCTTTGTGTTTAGTAAATGTAAATCCGTGTTTTTCTAAAAAATCTTTATATAATGTTTGAGTTAAATTTTTTGGCACTAGGTATTTTAAATATCTTTCAATAGCTAGGTTTGTTCGGTATTCGTTATATTCAAAATCCCATAGAGCACTTTTAACAGCTAACTGTCCTTTAATTTTGTTTTTAATTTGCCATAGTGGTAGGTCGGCATATTGTTTATAAATTTCAATAATGCTTTCTTTTTCCATAACAAAGTTTTCTTTAACAAAGTCAGTTAGTTTTAAATAGCTTAAAATGTTTTCTTTTAAAAAACTTTCTAGGTCGTTAATAATTTCAATTGAATTCTTGTAGGAAATGTCGGGTGTTAATTTTCTTAAATTTAAAATTCTTTCGTATTGTTCGGCTTTATTTTCAACCTGTTGTTTTAATTCATAGTAATAGTCATTAATAATTCTATCAAAGTTAATACTTTTAATGTTTTCTTCACCCATTTCCGGCAACACATTTGAAATGTAATCTTCAAACACTGTGTTTGGTGATAATATTTGAATGTTATGTGAATTTAAAACATTTCGTTGCCTATAAAGTAAAAATGCAATTCGGTGTAATGCTATGCTGGTTTTTCCACTTCCTGCAACCCCTTGCACAATTACATTTGTTTTATAGGGTAATCTAATAATGTTGTTTTGTTCTTTTTGAATGGTTGCAACAACATTTTTCATTTTTTCACTTGTGTTGTGAGATAATGCTTCTTGCAAAATTTCATCATCAATTTTTAAACTGCTATTAATAATGTATTGCAATTTGCCTTGTTCAATTTTGATTTGATTTTTTGAAAGTAAATCAACTTTATTTTTTTTGTCTAACACTTCATATTCAGCAGGGCCAACTTCATAGTCATAAAACAAACTTGAAATAGGAGCTCTCCAATCTAGTATAAATGGAGCAGGGGGATCGTTAAACCCTGTTAAGCCAATATAAAGTTCTTGTTCTTTTCCATCTTCTTTAATTTTTATTTTGCCGTAATATGGACTATCTAACATTTTTTCCATATTCCTATGCATTCTAAACACAACCATATAATCATCTATCGTCTGGTCAAATATGGTTTTGTTCAAGGCCTTTTCTACATCATCCATATCGGTAATGGAATCCCAGAATTCGGCTTGATTTTTAAGTCCTTTATCTTTGTAGTATTCTTTTTCTTCTTGCAAAATTTTTAATTTGTTCTGCACAGCAAGCAAGGTTTCATCTAGCACTTTTGTTTCACGATTTATTTGTTCGTTACTCATATCCACCTCTCTACTATTAAATTTTAGGACTAAAAAAAGTACTAAAAACCTCAAAATACCGATTTTTTTGACATTTTTAGCACGAAAATTAGCGAAGTCAGTTTAACATATTAAAAAGTGGGTGTCAAGGAAAATTTTTAATGTTAATTATATAATAATTAAATAGTTGTTTTGATTATTTTAATTTAGGTGTTAGAATTAATTAAATTTGTTTAAAGTAAGGGGTGTAAAATGAAGGTTATTGATTTAAACAATTGGGAAAGGGCAGAGTTTTTTAATGAGTATAGTAAGGGTGCTATGCCCATGTTTGGTGTAACAACCCCGTTAAATGTTACAAAGGTTTATAACTTTTCTAAACAAAACAATGTTTCTTTTTATTTTTCATTGGGATATGCTTTGTTTAAAGCATTAAAAGATGTGGAAGATTTTAACATTAGAGTAATTAATGATAAGTTGGTTGTTAATGATAATAATTGGATTAATTTTGTTTGTTTAAGAAAGGGTGAAAGAAACATTAGGTTTATTGATGTTGCCTACGAAGATGATGTTATTGAATTTTGTAAAAAAGGAAAAGAAACCGATGATAAGCAAAATGGTTTATATCCTGAAATTTCAAGAGACAATAACTGTATTGCATATATTACTTGCACTCCTTGGTTTGAATTTACTGATGTGCAACACCCAAAAACAGGTGATAAAAACGATTTTATTCCTAGGTTTGCTTGGGATAAAATTAAAGATGTTAATGGTGAAAAGTTTGTTAATTTTAATATGGAATTAAACCATAGGGTGTTAGATGGTTATGCAATTAAATTGTTGTTAGATAGGTTAAACTTTTATATTGCCGAAATTTTTTAAATTTAGTTTATAAATTGTAATTACAAACAATTAATTTTGTTTTTGCATTGACTTAAACAATTTTTAATGATATATTAGTAAACAGTTAAATAAAAACTATGAAGATGTGTAAGTAGCCATTGTTTTTCATATAAGGAAGGTTGGTCGCCGACTGAGAGCCAACTATGTTCAAAGCATTGTGTGAATTTCAGCATTGGAGTTGCCCCACGAGAAAGTAAGTGGGTGCCGGATAAAAACCGTAAAAATTACTAACGAGGCCTATGCTTATTGCAGGGTAAAATTAGGTGGTACCACACTTTAAAATTAAGGTGTCCTATTAGTTTAGGGCACTTTTTTGTTTTTTAAAAGGAGAACGAAAATGTTACAAAAAATAGAAGAAGTAAAAAAGCAATTTGAAGTAGATGTTAAATCTGTTTCAAACCAAAAAAGTTTGGAAGAACTACGACTAAAATATATGGGTAAAAAGGGTTTAATTACATTACTTATGCCTATGCTTAAAGATGTTCCTAACGAACAAAAAAGAGAAATGGGTATGAAGATTAATGCTGTTAAAACCGAAATTGAAAACAGTTTAACCGAAATGGCTACAAATTTAGAAAAAGCCAGAGTTTTAGAACAAATTAATAATGCCGAAGTTATTGATATTACTTTACCTGTTGAAACAAATGTTGGTTCACTTCACCCAAGAACAATTATTCAAAAGGAAGTTGAAGATGTTTTTGTTTCTATGGGATTTGTGGTTGATATGGGAAATGAAGTTGAAACCGAATTTAACAACTTTGATGCTGTTAATGTTCCTGCAACTCACCCAGCCAGAGATGTTCAAGATACTTTCTGGTTAAATAATGGTCAAGTTTTAAAAACTCACACTTCTGCTGGTCAAAACCGTATTTTAAGTAAATACAAAGGAACTTGTAAAGTTGTGTTCCCTGGTAGATGTTTTAGAAATGAAGCATTAGATGCTGGACACGAAAACACTTTCTTCCAAATGGAAGGTGTTATTGTTGACGAAAATGTTAGTGTTGCAAACTTAATTTACTTTATGAAGGAAATGCTTTCAAAAGTATTTAAAAAAGAAGTTGAAGTTAGGCTTCGTCCAGGTTTCTTCCCATTTACCGAACCAAGTTTTGAAATGGATGTTAAATGTCCGTTCTGTGGTGGAACAGGTTGTTCAACTTGTGGTGGAAGTGGTTGGATTGAACTTTGCCCATGTGGTATGATTCATCCTAATGTATTAAAAATGGCTGGCATTGACCCTGAAAAATATAGTGGTTGTGCATTTGGTTTGGGCTTTGATAGGTTAGTTATGATTAAATCTGGCTTAAATGATATTAGAGCTTTAAATAGTGGAAATTTAAAAATATTAAAACCTTTCAAACTAAACATTTAAGGAGAATAAGATGAGAATTTCAATAAATTGGATTAAAGATTTCGTAGATTTAAGTGGCATTGAAACTGATGAACTTATTAAAAGGTTTAATTTGGCCACAGCTGAAATTGAAGATGTTTATAAAATGGGCGAAAACACAAAAGAAGTTGTTTTGGCTAGAATTGAAAAAATAGAAAATCACCCTAAAAGTGATCATTTACACATTTTACAAGTTGACGATGGCAAAGAAGAGTTAACACAAGTTGTTTGTGGTGCTCCTAATGTTAGAGTTGGTATGGTTACTGCTTTTGCCAGAGTTGGTGGAATGGTTAATGGCTATAAAATTGGTAAGGCAAAATTGGTTGGTGTTGAAAGTTTTGGTATGTGTTGCTCTGAACAAGAATTAGGAATAGGTTCAGATAACAATGGAATTATGGATATTACTACAACCGAAAAAATGGGCACACCACTTTGTGATATTTATCCTATTAACGATGTGGTTTTTGAAATTGATAACAAAAGTTTAACAAACAGACCAGACCTTTGGGGACATTATGGTATTGCAAGGGAATTTGCTGCAATTTTTGGCAGAGAATTAAAACTTATGCAAGTTGAAGATTTAACTAATTACAATAACTTAAAACAATTAAACATTAAAGTTGAAAGTAAAAATTGCTATCGTTATAGTGGTATTGCTGTTGAAAACATTACCGAAACCCGTAGTCCTATGGCTATGAAAATTAGATTAAACTATTGTGGTATGAGAGATATTAATTTGCTTGCCGATATGACAAACTATTTAATGCTTGAATTAGGACAACCTATGCATGCTTTTGACCACGAAGTTGTTAAAGGAATTACCGTTACTGAACCTAAAACCGAAGTTGATATGTTAACTTTGGAAGGGGAAACACACAAAGTTCCTGCTGGCAGTTTGGTTATTTGTGATGATAATCGTGAACCTGTTGCAATTGCAGGTGTTAAAGGTGGCTTAAAATCTGGTATTACCGATAAAACAAACTCACTTTTACTTGAAAGTGCTGTGTTTGATGCTGTTGCAATTAGAAAAACAGTTAAAAAGATTGGTCTTGCTACCGATGCTTCGGTTAGATATGAAAAAAGTTTAGACCCTGAAACAACAACAGTTGCTATTGCCCGACTTGTTAAAATTTTAAAAGAAATTGATGGCGGAGTTAAAGTTTGTTCTGCCTTAACCGATGTTTATGGGTTTAAATATCCTGAAAGGGAAATTGAAATAACTTACGATTTCTTAAATAAAAGAAGTGGTGTAAATTTACCAAAACAAAAAGTTGATAGCATTTTAACTGCTCTTGGTTTTGAACTTAACAGTAACAATGAAACAATCAAAGTTAAAGTTCCTTCTTGGAGAGCAACAAAAGATGTTTCAATTAAAGAAGATTTAGTTGAAGAAGTTTTAAGAATGTATGGTTACGATAACATTGTTCCAGAAAGTATGAGTTTTAATTTAGAACCTGTTGAACAAAGTAAAGAACATATTTTAGAATATAAAGTAAAAAGATTACTAGCCGAAAAATATGCTGTAAGCGAAGTTCATTCTTATATTTGGAATTATGCAGATTTTAACAAAGCAAATGGTATTGAAATCGAAAGTTATATTAGTTTGTTGGACACATCAAATAGTGGTCAAGCAGGAATTAGAAGTAAACTAACTCCAACACTTCTTAAATTTGCAAGTGAAAACAAAAATAATTTTGAAACAATTAAAATTTGTGAAATTGGCAGAGCTGTTAGTGGTTTAACTGAAAACAATTTAGCAAAAGAAGATCACAAATTAAGCATTGTTTTATTAAGCACAGAAAAAACTGAAAAAGACCTTTATTTTGAACTTAAAACAATGTTGGAAAACATTTGCAGTTCACTTATGAAAACAAAAGTTAACTATTTAAAAGGTGAAACTTCTAATTACTATCACCCTGTAAATTCAAATGTTATTGCACTTCTTAACGGTGAAGTTATTGGTGAAATGGGGGTTGCTCATCCTGAAATTAAAGAAAATATTTGTCCTAAACATAATTTGGCTTGTTTAGAATTAGATTTCTCTAAACTTTGCGAAGCAGAAGAAGTTAAACTTGAAAGACAAAAAGTTAGTAAATATCAAAGTGTTGACCTTGATTTTACATTCCTTATTCCAAATGGGGTTATGTATGCTGGTTTACAAGAAATTATTTCAACATACAAAACAAAATTAAACATGGAATATAGTTTAAAAGATATTTATGTTAACACCGAACAAAATCCTGACCACAAAAGTTATACATTTAACTTTGTGATTTCTGCTATGGACAGAACCTTGGAAGCAAAAGACATTGAAAAATTCTCTAATAACCTAATTGAACATTTTAAAAATAACGGAATTAATTTAAAAGGTTAAAAAATAAAAACCTACTAGTTTTGGCTAGTAGGTTTTTTGTTTTTAATTATTTTTGTTTTTTAGATTTTGTAGTTTTTGTTTTAATTTCTTTAACTTGTTCAACTGTTTTTAAAACATTTTTTGAACCAAAAGCATTCATAACTTCAATAGGAATTGCAAAAATAATTGTGTTTGATTGGTCTGATGAAACATCATTAATTGTTGAAAGTGTTCTTAAATGAAGTGCACCAGGTGAATTAGATAGTTCTTTTGCTGCAAGTGATAAGTTTCTTGATGCTTCTAGTTCGCCACTTGCTTTTGTTATAACAGCGGCTTTTTCTCTTTCTGCTTCAGCAACTTTTGCAATAACTCTTTGCATATCTGCAGGAAGTGCAATATCTTTTAATTCAACATTTTGAATTTTAACACCCCATTCATCGGTTGCTTTATCAACGATTAAACAAATTTCGTTTGAAATTCTTTCTCTGTCGGTTAAAAGTTCGTCAAGTGTAACACTACCAACAAGGTTTCTCATGGTGGTTTGTGCTAATTGAGTTACTGCATATGTGCAGTTTTGAACTGAAATTAACGATTTTTTAGCATCAAAAATGTGGAAGTATAATACGGCATTAATTTTAATAGTTACATTATCTTTTGTAATTGCATCTTGTTCTGGAACATCTACTACTTTAACCCTTATATCAGTTTTTTCAAAACTTTGAAATATAGGTATAATTATGTGCCAGCCAGGTTCTAAAATCTTTTTAAATTTACCAAGGCTAAATTTTATACCTCTTTCATATTCGTTAATTTGTCTAATTGATACCAATATTAAAATTAAAAGTATAACACCAATTGCTATAAGTAAACCCATTTTTATTTCTCCTTTATTTTATTAATTTCAGTATATCAAAAACTTTTTTTATAAACAATAAAAAAGTTGTATTTTTGCTTTGGTTGGGTTTAAAAATTAAAATGTTAAAAATAGGGCTTAATTGTGCTATTTTTTGAATAAATTACACCTAAAAATAAAACAATATAATTAATTATATATAATAAATAAATTATATTTAATTGTTTATTTGTTTTGTTCTTTAAAATTTTTTTGTTAAAATACAAATGTTTAAAAGAAAAATACGATAATTAAATTGGTGAAAATTATGAAAAAATGGAAATCATTATCAGTTTTAATATTTGGAGCATTAGCAAGCATCTTTTTTGTTGGTTGCTCTTGTTCTAATAAGGAGATAAGTCCTACAAAAATTTCGGTTGATGTTGCCGAAACCTTTACTTTTATTGATGAATCAAGGGTGATTAATTACACTATTGAACCACCTGATTCTTCAAATACAAAAGTAGATGTTTCTGTTAACAAACCAGATAAATTAACTTTAAGCCACACAAGTTTTGATTCGGCTACAGGTACATTAACTGTTACAGGTAAAGCAGAAGATACTGAAGGTGTTTTAGTTACTTTCACAATTAGTGGAACAGGATTAAAAACTTCAACTCTTGTTAAAATTATGCCAGACCCTGTTAAACTAACACAATCTGCTAGTTTATATTATTCAAATGGTTCAAACTCTGTTATGTTCAAAAATGTTCCTAATGCAACAAACTATTTGGTTAACATTGATGGAACTGATTATCCTTTAACCGACACATCAACTAGCACAGCAGAACACTATGTTAGTTTACCTGTGTTTGATGAAACTCATCCATTAACTTATGATGAAGTTCACACAGTTAAAGTTAAAGCTTTAGGTGATGCTGTTAATTTCCTAGATGGTGATTATAGTGAAGAATATAAATTTTTAAAATATTCTCCTATTGAAAACTTAACTGCTGAAAATGGTGTGTTTACTTGGTTGGAACATTCAACAGCTCCTTATTACAGAGTTAAAGTTAATGGTGCAGGTCAAGGAACTTATTGTAGCACTAACTCATTCACAATTTCAGCACAAGATGCTGGAGTTTATGAAGTTGAAGTTGCTGCTGCTCATAATTCCGAAGTTGTTGATGGTTGCCATATTTTCCAATCTGAATTTAGTGAAAAATATGCTGTTACAAAATTAGCAACTCCACAACTTGAACTTAACAACCAAAACAAAGTTAACAATGTTATTACAAACTCTTATGTAACATTCCCAGAAGTTTTAGGTGCTAGTGGTTATAAAGTTACAGTTAGCCCAGCACTTCCAACAAGTGGCGCAGAGTTTGAAGTTACTGAAAATAAAATTGAAGTTTCTGAAGAATTTACTGTTGGAACAAATTACACAATTACAGTGTTGCCTTTGGGCGATATAACAACAACAGTTGCAGGTTCTTCATCTCAAATTGTTGTTAAAAGAATTGCTACTGTTGATGGCTTTAATATTGAAAACAATGTGTTAACCTTTAACGGAATTGCAATTTCTGGTGGATACGAAATTATTTTATCAAACGGCACAAACACCAAAACTGTTACAACACCAACCACAAGTGTAAATTTAGCCGAAGAATTAAATGCTGTTGGCACTTATAATATTTCGGTTAGAGCATTAGGTTTGGTAACCGATACAATTAATGTTGCAAACGGTGTTCCTGTTGAAACAGGTAAAACAATTATTAAATTAGCAAACACAAACATTACAGCTGTTCAAAATGACGGAACCGTTGTTTGGGACGAGGTTACAGGTGCGGCAAGTTATGCTGTTTACTTAAACGGAAATTATGTTGATAGCACATTAACAACTTCTTACACTTTAAATCCTGTTGATGTTGCTACCGGGGCAAACGGTGTTAAAGTTGTTTCTGTTGGTGATGGTGTAAGTAGCATTACAAGTGGTGTTGCAAATGCCGCAAATTATGCATTTAATAAATTAGCAGCAGCAAACGAATATTTTGTTGCAAACGATATTTTAAAATTTACAGCTGTTTCTGGTGCATTAGATTATAATGTTAAATTAAACAATGGCAGTTACAGATTAATTGGTTCTGACCCAACTGTTGGTTACGAATTAAACAGTGGAGTTATTGATGGAGTTAACAAAATTTATGTTGTTTCTGTTGGTGACGATGTTAGAAATATTTCTTCTGATGTTGCAATTTTCAATGTTTCTAGATTAGAAGCTCCTACAAATTTAAGAACCGAAAATGGTGTAATTACTTGGGATTACACCGAAGGTTTAAAATATAAATTCTATTTAGGCGATGAAGTTGAAGGAACCGAAGTTGAAACAAATACAACAATTTCACTTTCAATTACAGGTCAAAATGTAAGATTTAAAGTTAAAGCTGTTCCTTCTGTTGGAAACTATATTAGTAGTTCTTACACAGAAAAAACAGTTTACAAACTACAAAGTGTTAACACTGAATCAATTGCAGTTTCTGTTGATGCAGCTAGTAACACATTAAGTAACTATAAGTTAACATGGGCAGCAGTTGATAATGCCACAAAATATATGGTAACAGTTGTTGGCAGTGCTGAAACTTACACTTACGAACCAACTGAAGCAAAAATTCTAATTCCAGAATCTTATGCTGCTGGTGATTATGCTGTTTCTATTTATGCAGTGGGAACAACTTCTACTAGCGATGTTGGGTATGTTAATTCAAACACGGCTAGTGGTCAATTTAGAAAATTGGGTAAA
>JAZNIS010000080.1:0-12652 GCA_045577635.1 Clostridia bacterium | reverse complement strand
CTTAAAAGAACTTTTAAAATGTGGTATTAGTGCAACAATTAGAAGAAGTTTAGGTGATGATGTTGATGGTGCTTGTGGTCAATTAAGAAACAAAGAAATTGCTGGCGAAAAATCTGCATTTGAAAAACCTGTATCTGCTATTAAATCGGCAGTTAAAAAGGAAACTAATAAACCAGCAAATAAGGTTAATAAGGAATTTTCAAAACCTGATAAACACGGAAAACCTGATAAATTTGATAAAAACAACAAGTTTGGTAAACCTGATAAATTTGGTAAAGAAAATAAATTTGCCAAAGGTTCAAAAAATGTTAGTGGTGCTAAAAAACCAAGTCAAAAAAACAATGGCCGTAATAGTTTTGCAAAAAACAGCAAACCATCATACGGCAAAAATAATAAAAGAGTAGGTAAAGGCAATTACAGGTAAAATTATTAAAGGCATATCAAATCAATTTGTAGTTTATGCTGATGGTAAAAATTTTAATGCAGTTCCACTAGGAAACTTAAAAAAACAAGGTAGATTACTTGTTGGTGATAATGTGGAACTTAAAAAAGACGATTTTAGTAGTAATTATGTTATTACTAAGGTTTTGTCTCGTAAAAACGAATTAATTAGGCCAAAGGTTACCAACATAGATCAGCTTTTAATAGTTATTTCAGCCGTTCCAAAGCCAGATTTGTATTTGGTTGATAAACTAATTGTAAATGCAATTATAAACGATATTAGTCCTGTTTTGGTAATTAACAAAACTGATTTAATTTCACAAGAAGAAATTGATGATTATGTTAATGAATATGGTTCAGTTGTAGATAAAATTATTTTAACAAGTGCAATTAAAAATTCTAACATAGAAGAACTTAAAACTGTTTTAAAGGATAAAACAAGTGTGTTTGCAGGTCAAAGTGCTGTTGGTAAAAGTAGTTTGTTAAATGCTATTGATAGCAATATTAATCAGGCAACAAACATTTTAAGCAGAAAGGTTGAAAGGGGCAAACATACAACTAGGGAGTGTACAATTTTTGTTTTAGATAATAACATTTTAATTGCCGACACTCCTGGGTTTAGTATGCTAGAACTTAACATTAAACACACCGAACTTAAAGATTATTATCCAGAGTTTGCACCATATACTTGTAAGTTTACTAATTGTACACATACTAACGAACAAACTTGTAATGTTAAACTTGCTGCCGAAAATGGCGAAATTAACAAGGATAGATATTTAAGATATACTGAAATGTTTAAACAATTAAAAACCAAATGGGAGAAGGAATATGATTAAAGTTGCTCCAAGCACAAATCCAGAAGATGAAGAAGTGTTAGTTGATTATGTTAATTTGCTTCAAAATTCGGGTGCTGATTTTATACACTGTGATGTAATGGATGGTAAGTTTGTTCCTAATAGGTGTTTATCAGCCGAAAAACTTTTTGAAGTAAGCCAAAATAGCAGTATTGCACTAGATGTGCATTTAATGGTTTCTAATCCTGTTCAAGTGTGGGAAAGTTATTATTTGGCCAATCCAACAATTTTAACTGTTCATTATGAAAGTTTTTCAAATCCATCAAATTTAGTTTATTTACTTAACGAAATTAAAAAAAGAAAAATTATGGTTGGGTTAAGTATTAAACCTGCAACAAAAATAAAAGATATTGAGCAATATTTACCACTTGTTGATTTGGTTTTAATTATGAGTGTTGAACCGGGAAAAAGTGGTCAGGAATTTATTGATGAAAGTTTAAATAAAATTACCGAACTAAAAAATATTATCACTGCAAGGGGATATAACATAAAAATTGAAGTTGATGGCGGAGTTACATTTAAAAATGTTAATCACATTTATAATGCTGGTGCCGACATTGTTGTTATGGGTAGTGCTGTTTATAAATCAGAAAATAAGGCAGAATTTATAAGTTTTGTAAAAGCAAAATGTAAAAAATAAAAAAAGAACCTAATTTTGGTTCTTTTTTTTGATTTGTATTAAGGTTAAACTATTAACTTTAATTAATAAATTAACATATATTACTTTAAAAACTATAAGGAGATAGTTTATGAAAATTTTTTGCTTTAAGTGTCCTAAATTATTAAGCCCACTTCTTAAACTTATTTTTAGAAAGAGTTTATCTAATAATTAGTTTAGGGTAATTGTAAAAAATAAAAAAAAGGAGTTAATCTCCTTATTTTTTAATTAATTTTCTTTCTTTAAAGTTTTTAGGCATCTTGTGCAAATGTATTGTTTTTCAGGTTTTCCATCAACTTCAATAGCTTTCTTTTGTAGGTTTGCACTCCAGGTTCTTTTTGTAGCAATATGAGAATGGCTTACTGTGTTGCCTGAAACTTTACCTTTTCCACAAATATAACATACTCTTGGCATAATAACCTCCGTTAAATTTAAACTGCATTGTATTATAACAAATAAAGTTATATTGTGCAACCATATTTTTTAAAAAAGATTACAAATTGTTATTATCCGTATTATATTTTAACTAAATATAGGCAATTATGAACAAAAGTTAATTATTTTCTTTACTTTTTTTAGTTCATACTGTAATATATAGTATGTATGTTGATTAATTGTGTCCACATACATTTTTCCAGTGGTTAATATATTTATATTAATTGCAAATCTAATATGTTTAAGGAGATAACATGTCAGTTAAAACAAGTAATGCATATGGTAATATAACCATTTCAAACGAAGCTATTGCCATTGTTACAGGATATATTGCTCGTGATTGCTATGGTGTTGTTGATTTGGTTAATCAAAAGTTAACTGATAGTTTTTCTTCTGTTTTTAAAAAGAGAACATTAAGTAAAGGTATTAAAATTTTAACTGTTAACAACAGAATTTATGTTGACCTTTATGTTATTTTAAAATATGGTGTATCAATCGGTGCAGTTGCCGATAGTTTAAAAAAATCTGTAAAATATGGTTTAGAGCAATTCACAGGAATGATTATTGACTCTGTTAATGTTAATGTTGTTGGTGTAAGAGTTTAAAATCTAAATTGCTGTGTTTTTTTCGTGTTTAAAAAGGAGTTATAATGCAAAAGACTATTAATAGCACCCTGTTTAGAAAAATGATTATTGCTGGTGCTAAAGTTTTAGAAACTAATAAAAAGTTTGTAGATTCACTTAATGTATTCCCAGTTCCAGATGGAGATACTGGTACAAATATGAGTTTAACCTTTAATAGTGCTATAAAGGAAATTAACAACTGTCCAGATGGTTCTTTTTCTGCAGTATCTAATGCTTTAAGTAAAGGTGCTTTAAGGGGTGCAAGGGGAAATTCTGGTGTTATTCTTTCACAAATTTTAAAGGGTATTGCAACTGAAGTTGGTAAATGTGAAGGCGAGTTAACAACTAAAATTTTTGCCAAAGCACTTAATGAAGGTGCAACAGTTGCTTATAAAGCTGTTACTGTTCCTAAAGAAGGCACTATTTTAACTGTTATTAGAATTATTGCTGAAACAGCACTTAAAGCTGCTAAAAAGATTAATGATTTTGAACAATTCTTTGAAGTTATTTTAGCTGATGGTGAAGCAATTTTACAACAAACACCTGAAATGCTTCCTGTTTTAAAGAAAGCAGGTGTAGTAGATGCTGGTGGCAGGGGCTTAATGGTAATTTTCACAGGTATGCAAAAAATGCTACTTGGCGAAGATATTGATATTGCTATTGAAGAACTTGATGGTTCTAACAGTGCTGCACAAACATCTTCTGAAAGCAACGATTTTATTATTAATCTAGAAAATTTAGGTGATATTGAATTTGCTTATTGTACTGAATTTATGGTTTCTCACATGAAAAAGAAAACCACAGTTTCAGATATTGATAAACTTCGTGAAAACCTTATGAATATTGGTGATTCAGTTGTTTGTATTGGCGATTTAGAACTTGTAAAAGTTCATGTTCACACAAACGAACCTAATGTTGCTTTGGGCTATGCATTAGATATGGGTGAAATTATTAACATTAAAATTGAAAATATGTTAGAACAAAATCGTGAACTTAAACGAATGAGAACACAACAACAAGCAAATTTAAAACAATTTGGTATGGTTGCTGTTGCTCCTGGCGATGGTATTGCAGGTGTGTTTAACGATATTTTAGTTGATGGTATTATTGAAGGTGGTCAAACAATGAACCCAAGTGCTGATGATATTGCGAAAGCATGTGATAAGGTTCAAGCAAAAGAAGTGTTTGTTTTACCTAATAATAAAAATATTATTTTTGCTGCTGAACAAGCAAAAGAACTTACAACAAAAATTATTCATGTAATTCCAACAAAATCGGTACCAGAAGGTGTGTCTGCTGCTCTTGCATTTAATCCTGATGCTACTGCCGAAGAAAATGTTGAAAATATGACAAGTAGTAAAAACAATGTTAAAGCTGCTTCTGTTACATATGCTGTTAGAACAACTCATATGGACGGATTTGATTTAAACCAAGGAGATATTATTGGTTTAGATGATTCTAACATTTTAGCAAAAGGTTTATTGGTTAACGATACTACCTTGGATTTAATTGAAAAAGTTAAATCAGATGATGTTGTTAATATCACATTATTCTACGGTAAAGATATTAAACAAGAAGAAGCTGAAACATTACAAGCTAAACTAGAAGAAAAATATCCTGATTGTGATATTACATTGCTTTCAGGTGGACAACCTGTTTACTACTATATTATTAGTTTGGAATAATAAAAAATAGTTAAATTTTATTAAAAACCTAGTGTAAATTACTAGGTTTTTTTAATTTTTAATAAATTTTTTAAAACAAAAAATGGCTTTATTAGGCAACTTTTTTTCCTATTTTAAAAAAAATAAAAAAAGTTTAAAAAATGTTAAAAAAACTGTTGCATTTTTTCTCATACTTTGGTATATTATAAGAGCGTTAACCAATACAAATGAGTTGGTTAAAGCAACAATAAAATATTTTGGTGTGGGAGTTTAGCTCAGTTGGGAGAGCATCTGCCTTACAAGCAGGAGGTCATAGGTTCGAGCCCTATAACTCCCACCATTTTATTTTTGCGGGGGTGGCTCAGCGGTAGAGCGTCGCCTTGCCAAGGCGAATGTCGCGGGTTCAAATCCCGTCCTCCGCTCCAATTATATAACTACATAGGATAACCGATTAGGTTCGTAAGCGTTTAAAGTTTTATGGCACCGTAGCCAAGCGGTAAGGCCAAGGTCTGCAAAACCTTTATGCTCCAGTTCGAATCTGGACGGTGCCTCCATTAAATATGCCGAAGTGGCGGAATAGGCAGACGCACAGGACTTAAAATCCTGCGATAGCAATATCGTACCGGTTCAAGTCCGGTCTTCGG
Organism: Clostridia bacterium; assembly: GCA_045577635.1. Taxonomy (GTDB): domain Bacteria; phylum Bacillota; class Clostridia; order Christensenellales; family UBA1242; genus UBA6345. The sequence continues at coordinate 7,330 of JAZNIS010000080.1, read as the reverse complement.
CACCAAAGAGATAGTACAATTTAGTACTATCTTTTTTTTGTTTTTAAAAAAAAGAACGGATAATTCCGTTCTTTTATTTTAAATATTCCAAAACTTTTTAGCTGATTCAATTTGGGCTGAAAATGTTATTCCATTTGCCCATTTAATATATTTTGTTAAATCTTCTAAATTAATAAATAATCTTTCGCTAATTTCCCATTCTTGTTTAAAAGGTAAAATTTCATCAACTTTTGCAGTGTATCTTAATTGATAGTAGGTTTCGTTGTTTTCAACAACTTCAACAGCTCCTAAATAGTTAATTTCTTTTAAGGTTACACATGCTTCTTCCATTAATTCGCGATTAAGTGTTTCCAACTTTGTTTCGCCTTGTTCTGGGTGTCCACCAGGAATTGTCCAAGTTTTACCATTTTTAACAATTAAAATTTGATTTTTATCGTTAAAAACATATCCGCTAACTTGAGTATGTTTTTGGTTTGTAAGTTCAAACCCTTCGTGCCACAACAATTTGCAATTATCAGAAATTTGTTCGTATTTCTCCATATAATTTCTCCTTATTGTTTATTGCATTAAAAGCAATGCAAGGTTGTTATAACACATAAATTTAAAATTTAAAACTGTTTTTATTAATTTATTATTATAATTTGTTTTGATATGTTATAATTTTTAAAATAATTAAGGGTGATTATATGAACTTTGATATTAAAAAAGTAAAAATTTTTGTTACAATTCCAACTGAAAATGTTGATGAAGTTAGAACCGCTATTTGTAAAACAAATGCTGGTGTAATTGGTAATTATACACATTGTACTTATTCAGTTAAAGGTGTGGGAACATTTAAACCAAATAGCAGTGCCAATCCTTATATTGGTTCTAATGGTAATTTAGAGTTTGTTAACGAAGACAAACTTGAAATTATTTGTAATGTTGAAGATGTTAAATCTGTATTAAAAGTTTTAAGGGTGGCTCACCCTTACGAAGAACCGGGTATTGATATTGTTCCGTTGCTTTTAGCAGATGATTTTAATTAGGGGTTATTATTATGGAAAATAATTTTACATATCGTGTTGCAACTTTGTCTGATCTTGAAAAAATTTGGAATAAAGATATTAATAGGAATTTAGGCGATGATAGATGGGTTAGATGGAAAGAACAATATATAAACTATAATAAAACTAAAATGGCAACCACTTTTGTTGTTTTAAATAATGATGAACCTGTTGGTCAAATTACTGTTTTATTTTCAACTGAATGTGGTGCAGTTAAAAACCGTCCAAGTTTGTGCGATGGTAAAACTGTTGCCAACATGAATGCTTTTCGCATTGATAAGCAATTTGAGGGACAGGGGCACATTTCTAAACTTGTTAAACTTGCAGAACAATATGCAAAGGAAATGGGTGTTAAAACCCTTACAATTGGCTGTGAAGCCATTGAAACTCGTAATCTTGCAATATATCTGCATTTTGGTTACACAAAGTTTATTACTCATTTAATTGAAGATGATGAACTTATTTTATATTTTAGTAAAGAAATTTAGTAGGATTTTGTTTGTATGGATATAAAAAACAACATAGAATATTATAAACTTTTGCAGGGCTTAAAAAAGGTGGTTAGATATAAGCCTCATTCAGGTTTGCACGAAAGTGTGGCAGGTCATTGTTTTTCGGCTGTTTCGTTAGCAAGTGATTTAATAAAAACCTATAATTTAAACTTAAATTCAGCAAGAGTTATTGATTTGCTTTTAGTGCATGATTTGGCAGAAGTTGGTATGGATTTTGATTTTCCAGCACCATTAGTTGCAGAATCAGAAAAATTATCTAATAAAAAAAATAAATTAGAAAACTCTAAAATGTTGGCAATTAGTAAAAAGTTTTCTAGGGAACATATTTATAATTTCTTTGCTGAATTTGATGATATGAAAACTAATGAATCGGTTTTTGCTAATTTAATTGATAAGCTAGAATCTATGTTATATGTTTTAACAAATAATTGTGCTGATTTTACAACAAACGAACAATTTGAATTTATAATTAATTATGCCAATAATTTTATTAATTGTTTCCCTGAACTAGATGGGTTGATTGCTGAAATTAAAGAGCAGTTAACAAAAATTTATAATCAGTTTAAAAAAAATGCAGATAATTAAATATCTGCATTTTTTGCTAGTTACTTACAATTTTTTGATGTACTAGCTGAACATTTGGATTTTGAACTTGCTCTGCTTGAAGTTGCTTTGCTTGAACTATTTTGGCTAGTTGCCTTACTAGTTTCGTTCATTTTACTTGCTTTGTTTTTAGCAGTTGTTGAACGATTTGTAGCTTTTGCCTTATCAGCAGATTTTGTAGTATTTTTACTACTTCTCATCATTTGTTCACCTCCCATATTTTACACAAAGTTGTTAACTTTGTATTAGTAGTGTTTTCTAAAAATAAAACTTAATACAATATTTTATTTGGAAATATTTGGCTTATAATATTTAAGTTGTAAAAAAGTAAAAAAATTGCTTATTACCATTGTTTTTAAAACAATTTTTTAAAACGAATTTCTTGATTATGGTTTGTTAATTGTGGTATTATTATAGAGTAATTTAAGGAGGATTTTATGGAAATTACATCAGAAGTACTAAAAAGAATGAGCGAACACAGACCATTATGGCCAAAAAGAGCAGTTGTTACATCTGGTATGCCTTATGGTAACAAATCTTTACATTGTGGACATATAACCTTATTTATTCACTCCGATTTTTTTGCTCGTTTTTTGCGAGATAGAATAGGTGCAAACAATGTTATTTATGTATCAGGCACTGACTGCTATGGTAGCCCTGCATTAGAAGGTTATCGTAAAGTAATTGAAAAACAAGAGTTTGAAGGTAGCATTACCGATTATGTTGAAAAGTACCATAAAATCCAGCAGCAAATCCTTAATAGTTACAACATTTCTTTAAACTTATTTGGTGCATCTGGTTTAGGTGAATCAAAAGAAATTCATCAAACAATGTCTAACGAAGTTTTTAATCGCTTACTTGAAACAAATAATTTAAGCCCACTTAAAACTTTGCAATTTTATGATGAAGAAAAACAAACATTTTTAAATGGCAGGCAAGTAATGGGGAAATGCCCATTTGAAGGTTGTTCTTCTGAACATGCTTATGCTGATGAGTGTGATTTAGGACATCAATATATGCCACAAGAATTAATTAACCCTGTTAGTTCACTTTCAGGGAAAACACCAATTTTAAAAGAAATAGGTAACTGGTATTTTAATTTAGAAAATTATATTGATTTACTTAAAGAATGGACATCGCATTTAAATTCAAACACCCCAACAAGAAGTTATGTTACAAAGGAAATTAACGAATTCCTTAAAAAACCTGAACTTTATGTTAAAAAAGAATTTTTAGAAGAATTTAAACAAGTTGCTAATCTTCCTGAACACGAACTTGTTGTTGATAACAAACCATCTTTTACTGTTATTTTTAATAAGTTAACCGATAGGGAAACCGCTTGCGAAATTTTAAGTGCGGCAGGTATTCGTTACAGAACAGGTAAAACACTTGTTCCATTTAGATTAACAGGCAACATTGAATGGGGTGTAAAAGCACCTGACACTAACGAATTAAAAGATTTAACTTTTTGGGTTTGGCCAGAAAGTTTATGGGCACCAATTTCGTTTACTAGAACATATTTAAATAAGTTTAATAAACAAGATGAATGGAAAGATTGGTGGTGCAGTAACGATGCAAAAGTTTACCAATTTATTGGTGAAGATAACATTTATTTTTACGGTCCAGCTCAAACAGCTATGTGGTTTGCTATGCAAGGTAAAAATCCAACAATTGCAGTTAAAAATGGCGATTTATCAATTCCACAAATTGTTGCAAACAAACACACATTGTTCTTAAACAAAAAAGCTGGTTCAAGTTCTGCAATTAAACCACCTATGGCAGATGAATTATTAAAACTATATAGTGCAGAACAATTAAGATTCCACTTTTTAGGTATGAATGTAGGAAACAATAGTTCAAGCTTTATGCCTAAACCTTTAAATCCAGATGCTAATCCTAACGAACAAGATCCTGTTGTTAGGGAATATAACCTACTTACAAATGTATTTAATAGGGTATTAAGAACATTGTGCTACACATGGCAAAAGGATTATGAAGGTGTAATGCCTTATGGTGAAGTGGCAGAAGACATTAAAAATGTATGTTTATACAGTGTTTTAAAATATGAAAAAGCTGTGTTTGACCACAAATTCCACATGGTTTGTTATGAACTAGACACTTTAATTAGAAACATTAATAAAGTGTTAACAGGTTATAATAATTCAATGGCAGGAACACTTGAGGGTAAACAAATTTTAATTAATGCTTTACACATGGCTAGGGTGGCATTAACATTATTACATCCAATTGCACCTGAAAGTGTTGAAAAAGTGGCTGATTTCTTAAAATTAGATAAATCAATTTTCAGCTGGGATAATTTAGATAAGGATATTTATAGTTTTGTTGAAAATCCTGAAAATCATAAACCTAACTTCCTAGAACCAAAAGTTGATTTCTTTGCTCGCCCAAGTTGGCAATTTGAAAATTAATTATTACAAGACCTAAAATTTTTAGGTCTTTTTTATTTATGTTAGTGTATAAATATACAATAATAAATATTTTTATACAATTTTTATCAATTTTTCATTCATATAAAATTGTATTTAATTTTTCATTTAGCTTGACTATATGAACGGTAATTCATATACTATTAGTGTCAAATAATAATTTATGTTCATAAAATAATGGAGTGTGTATGAATAAATTTGTTTTGCCTACCACAGAAGAAATTTCAAAGGTTGGTAATTTGTTTAAAATAATAGGTGATACAACTAGGTTAAAATTAATTTTTAGTTTGCTAGAATCTCCCAAAACGGTAACTGAACTTTGTTTATCAACTTCTTGTTCGCAATCATTAGTTTCTCATCAATTAAAAATTTTAAAGGAAAATTATATTGTTGTATCAAAAAAAAAAGGTAATTTTGTTACCTATTATTTAATTGATAGTCACATAAATACTTTATTAAATATTTGTCGTACACACATAAATGAGAAGGAGTAATTTATGAAAGTCAATTTTAAACTTGTTGGTGTTGACTGTGCAGTTTGTGCAAGTAAACTTGAATCTGCAATAAATAAATTATCTTTTATAAAATCTGCTAGTTTAAGTTTTGTTGATTTAAAACTTTTTGTTGAAACTACCGATGATTGTAATTTTTCCGAACAAGAGTTAGAAGATAATTTACAAGAATTAACTAGTAAAGTTTTACCTAATGTAACTGTAAAAAGTAGCAATAAACAAAACTATTTAGATAAGTTAAAATCTAAAAGCAAAAACAAAGAATTTGTTAATGCGGAAGTTACAGTAAAAACATCTAACCATACTCACATTTCTGATGAAGATGTAACTAATATTGTTAACAATAAAAACCTATCAAAACTACCAAAATTAGATAGTTTTTCAAGTGAAAACACTAATAAACTAAATAATGAAATAAAAACTTACAAAATAAACTTTCTATCTTATAATTTTATAAGAGTGTATTGTTCGGCAATTTTATTTTTGTTGGGAATATTTTTACCTGTTGGTTTCTGGTGGAAATTTTCTATTTATTTACTTTCTTATTTAATTGTTGGCTACGATGTTATTTATTCTGCTGTAAAAAACATTTTTAAAGGAAAGTTTTTAGATGAAAAATTTTTAATGAGTTTAGCATCAATTGCTGCCTTTATTATTAAAGAAATGCCCGAAGCTGTTGCTGTAATGCTTTTGTATCAAGTTGGAGAGTTATTTCAAAATCATGCAATAAATAAATCTCGTCATGCAATAGGTAACATTGTTAACATTAAACCAGAATATGCCAATTTGGTTGTTGGTGAAGAAATTAAAGTTGTTGAACCAGAACAATTAAATTTAAACGATATAATTTTAATTAAAGCAGGTGAAAAAGTTCCTACTGATGTTAAAGTTATTAAAGGTGAAACAAACTTTAACACAAGTGCAGTAACAGGTGAAAGTATGCCAATGTTTGCAACTAATAACACCGTTGTTTATTCTGGTTCTATTAATATTAATAGCCCTGTTTATGCTGTCGTTTTAAGTGATTATTCAAACTCTACCGTTGCTAAAATTTTAGATTTGGTTGAAAATAATTCACAAAATAAATCCAAGGCAGAAAATTTTATAACTAAATTTGCAAAATATTATACACCAACTGTTGTGTGTTTAGCTGTAATATTGTTTGCATTGTTTCCACTATACGGAGGTGGAATTATTGAAGGTATTCATAAAGCTAGTGTATTTTTAGTTATTTCCTGTCCATGTGCTTTGGTAATATCTATTCCATTAACATACTACTGTGGTTTAGGTGTTAGTGCAAAAAATGGTTTATTAATTAAAGGTGCAAATGTTTTAGATAACATTAACAAATTAAAAGCGATTTGTTTTGATAAAACCGGAACGGTAACAAAAGGTGAGTTTAAAATTACTGAAATTTATGCTGTTTCTAATCAAAATGAAATGCTTAAATATTTAGTTTATGCCGAATCTATTTCAAATCACCCAATTGCAAAGTGTATTGTAAACAACAATAAAATCAATCAAAAATTAATTACTTCTGCAACTGAAATTATGGGGCAAGGTGTTGTTGCCACTGTTGAAGAAAATAAAATTATTTGTGGTAACAGTGCATTATTAAAAAATAATGGTATTAGTTTTAATGAGCAAATGGTTGCAGGAACAATTATTTATATTGCAAAAAATAATGAGTATTTAGGTTATGTTGTTGTTAATGATGTTATTAAAGAATCGGCAAAATTTGCAATTAAAGAATTAACTTCATATAACATTAAAACAATAATGCTTACAGGTGATAACAAAGTTACTGCAGAATATGTCGCTTATGAAGTAGGACTTTCTGACTATAAATATGAATTATTGCCACAAAATAAGGTGAATGAACTAAAAAATTTAGAAAAAGAATATGGCTATGTTGGTTTTGTTGGTGATGGTATTAATGATGCACCGGTATTAAAAAATTCCTTTGTTGGTTATTCAATGGGAATAAAAGGGTCTGATACTGCAATTGAAGCAAGTGATGTTGTTTTAATTAATGATGATTTGTCGTCGGTTATTTCATCAATAAAAATTGCAAAACAAACTAGAAAAATTTCAATTCAAAACATTATTTTTTGTTTAATTATTAAGTTTGCAATTATGGTTTTAGGTGTGTTTAATTTAGCACCTATGTACCTAGCAATTTTTGCCGATGTTGGTGTTAGTATGTTGAA
>JAZNIS010000079.1:0-4400 GCA_045577635.1 Clostridia bacterium | reverse complement strand
AAAACTGAAGATCAAAAAGATTTAATGCAAAAACTTACTACATTACAACAACAAGTTAGTTCTTCATCTGGAACAAAAGCTTCACTTAAGAGAATTGGTGATGGTATGAGTACAGGTTTATCTACAGCTATGTCAACTGTTGAAACTCGTTCAAATATCACTTTAAGTGCTATTTCTTCAAATCCTATTGATGCTACTAAGGGAGAAATTAAAGCTCAACTTGATGCTCTCGCAACAAAAATTCATGCAGACCTTACTGCTGCAGGACAAACTGTTGACCTTGAAAAACTTAAACGAGAAATTCTTGCTGCTCAAAAAGCTGAACTTGAAAAGTTAAAAGGTGACAAGAAGTAATAAAAATTAAAAGATTCCCAAATCGGGAATCTTTTTTTTTGTTTTAAAACTTTTTAAAAATTTCCTATATTTATTTTGTTTAAATTATTATTTATTATATACTATAATATATATGTGCGAGTTTTATTGCATTTTAAATTTTTAGAGGTGAAACTATGAAGTTTATTCCTAGAAAGACCAAGGTTAAAACCGAGGTTTATCGTAATGTGTCCATTCTGGATGTTATTTTAGCAATTATTGGTGTTGTTGTTACAATACTTCTTTTTGTTAGTAACTTGCCATATAAGTGGTATATCGGATTAAGTGTAATGTCTTTTTGGTGTATGCTTTTTGTGCCGGTTTCCGATGGTATTAAACTGTATTATTCGGTTGTTTTAATGTTTAAATTTTTTGCTTATAAAAAGCAATATTTTAAAGATCCTAAAAATGCGAATGATGATATTAAAAGAATTATTCCATATATGGGTTTATCAACTGAAAAATATATAAGCTTTGGTGAATATTACGGTATGGTTATTGAAGTTCATCCACTTGAATTTGGTATGATGGACGAAGAAAAACAGGAAATGACCTTAAACACTTTTGCACAAGCTTTTAGCCGTTTAGGTATGAACCAAAGAATGACTATTGTTAAAACCAGAAAACCCCTAGTTTTAGACGATTTAGTTAACTTTGAAGATGCTAAATATAATACTCTTATGGATATGGCAGATCGTGGTTTATATGGTCCGGAAGAACTTGAAGCACGAAGCCCTGTATTTGAAGAAAGATTAAGAGCAATTAACTTACTTAACAATGAAAAGAAAGTTTTAATGAACTTTTACTACATTGTTGTTTATGATACCGACCGTGAACTTTTAGAAACAACTGTAAACGGTATTGTAGGTTCGTTACTTTCATCTCAAACACCTATTGCAACCGACATTGTAACAGGTGATGAACTTTTAGTTTTCTTAAAAAGTACATTTGATGATGATTTTGACCAAAGACAATTAAACATCATGAACAATGAAGAAAAACTTAAATGGGCAAGCCCAGATAAGGTTAAGTTTAGAATTAATACAACAAGTATTGATGATAGATTATACAGAACATTCACAGTTACTGACTATCCACTAGAAGTTGCAAATGCTTGGTTATACCCATTATTTGCACTTGATGGTTGTCGTGTAACAGTTAACATTGTTCCACAAGAAAAATATAAAGCTGAAAAGCAATTAGATAAATCCTTAATGGAAATGGAAATTAAGCTTTCCAAAGCTTTTAGGGAATCTGAAAAAATTGAAACTGAAACCCACTATAATTCGTTAAGAGACCTGCTTGCTAGCTTAAAAACAAACAACGAAAATATTTTCCACACTAATATTCATATTACAGCCGAAGAAACACAAAAGAAAGAAGTTAGGGCAGTTTTAAAACAATATGGTTTTAAATATGCTGAAAACTTTGGTCGTCAAATTAATGCTTTTGTTAGTGCTAACATTAGTAGATTAGATGCTTTAACAGAATATTCAAGGGGAATTCATACAACTAGTTTAGCTGCTTGTTTCCCATTTATTTCTAACGAATTAAAAGACCCTAATGGTTTCTATTTGGGTTATAACCAATATCCTGTGTTTGTTAACTTCTTTACTCGTAACAACGAAAGGGTTAACTCAAACATGATGATTATTGGTAAATCTGGTGGTGGTAAATCGTTTGCTACAAAAACACTTTTAACAAACTTTGCTGCCGATAACACCCGTGTATTTATTCTTGACCCGGAAAACGAATATGAAATTTTATGTAACAACTTAAATGGTAAAATGATTGACGTTGCATCGTCGGTTTTAGGTATTTTTAATCCTTTCCATATTTACCCATCTCTGGAAGCAGAAGAAGGCGATGTGGACGATACATTTAACGGACACTTACAGTTCCTAGAAAACTTCTTTAGGGTTATTTTACAAGGTATTAATACCGATGCTTTTGAAACATTAAACTCAATTATCGTTGAACTATATAGAGAAAAAAATATTGGTCCTGAAACCGAAATTATTAAGTTGAAACCGGAAGATTTCCCTATATTTGATGACTTGTTGGGGTTAGTTAAACGAAAATTAGAAGTTGAAAAAGAACCATTTGTTGTAAGAAACTTACAAACAGTTAAAACCTATATTGAAAAATTTGCTACAGGTGGCCGAAACAGTAACTTGTGGAATGGTCCTACATCAATTGCTACAAACGAAAACTTTATCTGTTTCAACTTCCGTACCTTACTTGCAAACGACAACGAAGTTGTTGCGAATGCCCAAATGTTACTTGTATTTAAATATTTAAATAACGAAATTATTAAAAACCGTGACTTTAACTTAAAATACTTTAACGATCCAACACTTAAAGAAGAAGAACACAGAAGGGTTATTGTTTGTGTAGACGAAGCCCATGTATTCATTAATAAAAAATTCCCAGTTGCTTTAAACTTCTTACTGCAAATGGCTAAACGTATTCGTAAATATTACGGTATGCAAATTATTATTACACAAAATATTAAGGACTTCGTTGGTTCTCCTGAAATTGCTCAACAATCAACAGCTATTATTAATGCCTGCCAATATTCATTAATTTTCGCATTATCACCAAACGATATGACCGACCTACTTGAACTTTATAAAAATGCTGGTGGTATTAACGAAGAAGAAAGAGACTCTATTATTACAGCTAAAAGGGGACAAGCATTTATGATTACTAGTGCTATGAGAAGAACAAGTGTTCAAATTGAAGCACTACCTGTTGTTAGAACAATCTTTGAACAAAAAGCGAAAGCATAATAATAGTAAATAAACATATGCTAATTAAGGCATATGTTTTTTTGCTGATTTCTTACATTTTTGAAGTTTTAAAACCGTTTAAAATGGTTAAATATAGCGAAATATTTAAGGTTTTGGAAAAATTTTGCAGTTTTTATATTGAAAATATAAAAGTAATATGGTAGAATTATTGTAATATTAGAAAAGCGAGTGCTTTTTTAGAAAAAAGGAGAATGTTATGGGTTTTTTAAAAAAGATAGCAGAAAGATTGTTTCCTTCAAAAGAACAAAGGGAACAAATGGCTATTGCTAAACAAGCAAAAAAACAATATGGTGTAATTGAACACACAAAGTTGGAAAGAGATCTTGAAACAATGTTTGGTGGTGGAGTGCCTGATGTTTCAGCTGTTGCTGCACAAGTTTCAACTGAAGCTGTTACTTTGGCTGACTTATTTACAGTTACATTTGTTGACAGAGAAAGATATACTGTTGAAGATTTAATGTATAAATCTTATGTTAGAAAACATGTTCACGAATTTGCACTAATTTCACCTGAACTTATTACCGAAATTAAAGATGGTGAAGAAGTTAGATATGTTGTTAAATATGGCGATGAACAAATTGAAGTTCCTAATGATTCAATGGTGGTTCAAGGTGGTAGAGGTGTAAAAAGCATTACTGTTAAAGATTATCGTCAATTAGTTGAACAATCCTTTTTGGCTGAAAGATTAAAAAGTTCAAAAGAAAACAGACAATTAATTGAAACCTTCCAAACACTAGTTATGCAAACTGCAGAAAAAAGCCCTGAAGATAGAGATGCTATTGTAGCATTGCTAACCGACATGATGGATAAAAAGGGTATTGCAAACAATTTTGGTGGACCAGAATTAGTAAAATATTCTAAATATGCAAATATTCCTGTGTCAGTTTTAGCATTACACAATGTTTTAGCTACAATTGATCCTATTAAATTTACTAAAAAGGGTGAAATTGATGGTAGTTGGATTCAAAAAGCATTTAGGTCTGAAGCTGTTAAAAACGACCCAAAACTTCGCACATTTATTGAAGAATTAACAGGTAAAACAGTTGTTTTGTATATCTTTACAGTATAGTGTTTTTGTGCTATAATACTTTAGATAATTTCGGAAATGCAAGTAAGCACCTGTAGCTCAGTGGATAGAGCAGTAGTTTCCGGAACTATGTGGCGGGGGTTCGATCCCCTCCAGGTGCGCTGTTGATTGATTTGATGGAGAAAGAT
>JAZNIS010000078.1:0-8362 GCA_045577635.1 Clostridia bacterium | reverse complement strand
CCTTTATTTAGTGCTTTTTCAGTTTTTATTTTAATGGTTAAAGGATATTTAATTGGTTTTGATTTAACAGTTTTAATTATTTTATATGGTTTAATAGGAATAATTAATGTTGTTGTGGTTTTTATACCATATGAAATTATTAATTTTTTAATTTTAATAATAATTTCATCAATTGCTATTAATCAAAATTTTAATTCAAAAAAATATGGCTGTAACAGCTGTAATAAATCTAATTTAATACAAAATCATAAAACTTATTGTTTATTTTTGTGTTTAGGTGTTTTATTTATTTTTATAAAATGTTTAATAATGCCTATAATTAGGGTAACAATCATTGTTGATTAAGGAACAAATATGATAAAATTTGTTCTTTTATTTTTTTAATGGCATACTCTTTTTATTTACATAACTAAACTAATTATGTATAATATAATTATTAAATATGATTTACCAAATCATAAAACTATTTGGAGAGTACGATGGTTAAGAAAAAATGGTTAAGTTTAATATTTAGTTTGTGTATGATTTTGTGCACAACTTTTATTTTATCTGCCTGTGGTGACACAAGTAGCTCAACAGGTTATAATCCTGGTGGTAATCCACCAGAAGCAACAGGTGGTCCACCATCTAATGGTGATGATTCTGATGTTGAAATCGGTGAAGATGGTTCAATGGAAGGTGGTAAAATTGCAAACTTTGATGACTATTTTTTAGGTTATACTGTTTTAGCTAATGGTAGTGGAACTGATTATTTAGTTTCTACTGGTGATGAAACTGTAAAATTTAATGATTTGTTAGATAGGCAATTTGTTGTTTTGGCTCAAGATGTTTTAAGAAGATTATCTTTTATTTACGGTAGTGGTACTCGTAATCAAAGTATGCCATATATGCTTTATTTACCTAATACTAGTACAGGTGGTGTTTCTACTACAATGTATAAAAAAGGGTCTTCAACTGCTATGATTTCTTATACTGAGGCTTTTGCAAAATTATCAAGCAATTCTGTTTCAGAATTAAGGGAAATTGATGTAAAATCTGCTGACGATTTTCAAAAATCAATTTTACTTGTTCCAGCAAATGATGGCGAAAAGAGTAAAAATTATTTAAATTATTCATTAGGTGCTTTAAATTTAGAAGGTGCAATTGATGGTCAAAATATGTCTGTTCAAGTGACTGATGATGGTTTAGGAAATGTTACAGCTAATTTAGTTCAAAACACATCTAAAAAGTGGGCTTGGACATGTACACCAGCTACTTATGATGGTTTAATAACTGATGTGCATATTCAATCATTCAAAATGGCATTAGCTCAAATTGTCGCGGGCGAACAAACAGTTAATGGTACATATAGTGCAGATGCCTATAATAAATTATTAGCAGGCATTAACGAATTAGGTTTTAAAAATATTCACAAAGAAAAAATTGCCGATTTTATTTATAAATTTGTTATTGGCGAAACTCTTGTTAATAATGATGTTACTTATGGTGATTATTTTGTTAATAATCATGCTGGTAAAATTAATTCAACATCAATTACTGCAATTAAGGGTAATGCATCATTTAATGAAAATACAAATCCAAGATTGTTTAAAGGATATAAAGTTGTTGTTCCTGCTGCAATTTCACAATCATTAATAAATGTATTCTCATCAAGCACAGATAGTATTTATCCACATTTTATGAGGGTTAATGCTATGCTTGGACAATTTGACACAGTTGAAGTTGATGGTGTTGATGGTGAAGGAAAACCTATTAAAATTCAAGAACCAACAACCACAGGAGCTCTTGATTTGAATAGTATTATTTTAATGCCTAAAACAGGTTCTTTACCTGTTGTGTTAAATCTTCAAATGGAAGTTGCTAGAAAACTTGATTTAAATGAAGACACTGATGGTGCAAATATTAATGATGCTTCAAAATTTGCTTACGATATTGTTGTTGATCTAGAAATTAACTTATCATTTAAAAGAGGTGATACTGTTTTAAATATTAGTCAAATGGTTCCAGATCAAGAAGAAAGTAGCACTATCACATTAGATTCTAAAGGTTATGTTGCAACTGTTCCAGATCCTAATGATCCACAAAACTCTCAAGTAACAGTTGGCAATGGTAAGAAAATGCCATACACATATTTCTTAAGTTTATATGATAAATTTGAAAGTGATATGCCAGCATTTGAACAATATAATGGTTATAATCCTTTAACCGATACTAACACATTGTGGGAAAACTTTTTTGAATATGATTTTGAAGCAGATTTATTATATTTAAATCCAGGTAACGATTATTTACAAGTAAGTTTTAATATTTTAAGTGTTAAACAAAGAAAAGGTGATAACAATTCCGAACTTGTTGATTATACAGGTGGTGGGGTTGTGTTTGATATTTCATTAATGCCTTATTCTGCATAATAAAAAACAGCACATTGTGCTGTTTTTTTGTTGTTTACATATTTTTTTTTATTATGCAAAACATAAATAAAAAAGGAAATTTGTATGAGAAAAGTTTATTTATGTTTGTGCTCTATAATTTTAATTGGAATTTTTATTTTAAATTTAAAAACCGATTACTTTGTTTCGGCTTATTTTGATGGTGATATTTTTTCAACTTTTTCAAGTGATAGCTATATTTTAATTGATGCAGATAGTGATGTGGTATTAGCATCTAAAAATATTGAAGAAAAAATGCAAGTGGCAAGCATTTGCAAATTAATGACATGTTTATTAACAATTGAAAAAATTGAAGATGGTGTAATTAATTTAAATGATGATGTTGTGGCAAGTGAATATGCTTGTTCAATGGAAGGAAGTCAGGCATTTTTAGATGCTGGTTGTAAATATAAGGTTTCCGATGTTTTAAAATCAGTTATTGTTGCATCTGCTAACGACGGTGCTGTTGTTTTGGCAGAGTTGATTTCTGGTAACGAAAATGCTTTTGTTAGTTTAATGAATAATAGAGCAAAAGAACTTGGTATGAACAACACTGTTTATGCTAATGCAACAGGTTTACCACAACCAAATCAATATTCAACAGCATTAGATACAAGTATAATATTAAAAGAAATATATAAGCATGATTTATATGTTAAAAATTCAAATATTTGGATAGATAATTTAATTCATCCAAGTGGTAGAAAAACAGAACTTGTTAACACAAATAGATTAATTAAATATTATGATAAATGTAAAACAGGTAAAACAGGATTTACTGATGAGGCAGGGTAATGTTTAGCAAGTTTATCTAGTAATAATAATTTAAATTTGGTTGCTGTAACATTAAAATGTGATAAACCACAAGATAGATTTAAAGAAAGCATGGAATTATTTAATTATGGTTTTGCTAATTTTGAGAGAAAGAATATTATTGATAGTTCTAAACCATTAAACAATTCAATTAAGGTTAGTGGTGGAAAATTAGATAAGTGCTCGTTAAAGTTTAAAAATGATTTTAATGTTGTTTTAAAAAAGGGTGATAAATCTGGTTACGATGTTAAAATTGATGTAGAAAAAGAAATTTTTGCTCCAAAACAGCTAAATTATAAGGTTGGGCTTGCAACAATTATTAAAGATGGTAAAGTTGTTGGTGAAGTTGAAATTTTGTTAAATGAAAGTGTAGAAAAACAAAAATTTAATAATATTATTAATAAAATTTCTGATAAATGGTCAATAATTTAAATAAAAACCACCAAAATAAATATTGGTGGTTTTTTACTGCATTTTTGAATATTAAATATAAGTTTTATAAATTTAAAAAATCGCCTAAATATTTGATTATTTTATCTAATTATTATATACTTTAATTGTTTATTGTGCATACATATAATTAGCACAAAATATAAAAGGAAAATTATGTTAAATTTTATTGGAGAATTAAGTAGTTCGCAAATAATTCCTGCTGGATTAGCATTGGTTTTGGTTTTAGTTCTTTCTTTATCTTTACATGAATTTGGTCATGCATATGTAGCTTATAAACAAGGTGATTTTACACCAAAAGCTATGGGTAGAGTTTCACTAAATCCACTAACACATATTGATCCTGTTGGCTTTGTTTGTTGTATGTTGTTTGGTTTTGGTTGGGCAAAACCGGTAGAAATTAATCCATTAAATTTTAGGAACTATAAAAAAGGTATGGTTTTAACTTCAATTGCTGGTGTTGTTGTAAATTTAATTTTAGCAATAGTTGGCTGTGGTTGTTATATGCTTTGTTTAAGGTTTTTACCACTAGTTAATGGTTTTAATTTGTTTTTGTTGTATTTTTTTGAATATTTATATACATTAAATATTTGTTTATTTATTTTTAATTTATTACCAATATATCCGCTACATGGTTTTAAGGTTGTTTCAACTTTAACTAAATATGGTAATAAATTTGTAAACTTTATGTATAAGTACGGAAATATTATTTTAATTGTTTTATTGGTTTTTGGTGATGCTCTTTTATTTTCATTAGTAAATTGGGTGAGCATGCCGATTGAATTATTATGGGGATTAATTATTTTTTAAATGGAAGATAAATTTGAAGAAAATGTAGTAGAAACTACAACTGAACTTAATACAGAAGAAACAACAAGTTCGTTAAGTTTTAAACTTGAAAATTTTGAAGGTCCACTTGATTTACTTTTGCATTTAATTAAGCAAAGTAAAATGGAAATTGAAAATGTTGAACTTTCAAAAATTACTGAGCAATATTTGGAAATTATGAGCAATTTACCAGAAGTTGATTTGGAAAAAGCTAGCGAGTTTATTGAAGTTGCTGCAACTCTTATTGAAATTAAAAGTAAAGCATTGTTGCCTAAACTTATTGAAGATGATGAAGTTGATGAAGAAGATCCGGAAGCTTTATTGCTTCAAAGATTACAAGAATATAAGTTGTTTAAAGAAACTAGTGAAAAATTAAAAATAGTTGAAAATGTAGACAGATTTTATAAAGCTCCTGAAGAAGAAGCTAGTAAATTTAGAATTGTTTTAAAAGATATGAGCTTAGATTTATTGCTTAATGCTTTTACTGGTTTGTTAACAAAGGCAACTAAAATTGAAACAGAAAACGAACCTAAACAAATTGAAAAAGAAAAATTTACTGTTACACAAAAAATTGCTTCAATTAAAGATGCTTTAATTGTTAGAGAAAAAATTATGTTTAGCGAACTTTTTCGTGAAAGTATTTCTAGAGATGAAATTATTACAACTTTTATGGCATTGTTAGAACTATTAAAATTGCAAGAAATTAGATGTGTTCAAGAAGATGCTTTTAACGATATTGAAATAGTTGCAAGGGAAAAAGAAGAACAAAATAATGAGGTTGATAATGGATAATTTAGATAAGATTATTGAAAGTATATTGTTTGTTGCTGGTGATGGTGTTGAATATTTTGATATATCAGATAAATTGGGTGTTCCTGTTGAAGAAGTTGAAGAAGCTATTGAAAAGTTAAAAGCTGATCATGAAAAAAATTGTAGTGGAATTCAAGTTATTACATATAACAAAAAAGTTCAATTATGCTCTAATTCTGATTATTCCGAACAGGTTTCAGAAGTTCTAAATCCTATTAAGGAAAAAGCTTTAACAAAAGCAGTGTTGGAAACAGCAGCAATAGTTGCATATAAACAACCTATTACAAGGTTGGAAATTGAACAAGTTAGGGGGGTTAACTCTGATTATGCAATTAATAGTTTAATTGAAAATAAATTAATTGATGTTGTTGGCAGAAAAGATGCAATCGGTAAACCATTACTGTTTGGAACAACTGATGAATTTTTGAAAAGATTTTGCATGAATTCATTAGAAGATTTACCTGATTATGAAGAACTTATGGAAAGAATTCAAGTTATTAAAACACCTCAAAGTGCAGGTTTATTTGATTATTCTCATATGCCTGAAGATAATGACAAACTTGAAGAAGAACAAAATAAAAAAGATGAAGAAAACTCTGTTGTTGATGAATTGCTTTCAGCATTATCTGAAGAAACTGAAAATAAAGAAGATGATGATGAAAACGAA
This sequence comes from Clostridia bacterium, assembly GCA_045577635.1. Taxonomy (GTDB): domain Bacteria; phylum Bacillota; class Clostridia; order Christensenellales; family UBA1242; genus UBA6345. The sequence continues at coordinate 2,365 of JAZNIS010000078.1, read as the reverse complement.
GAAGTTGTTGAAGATTTAGATGAAGATGATGACGAATTTGAAGATGATGACGAATCTGAAGATGATGACTTTGAAGAAGATGAATATGATGAGTAAAAAATGAAATGTATTACAAAAAGTAATACATTTTTTTATTTTTTTTAAACATACTAAAATATGCAAACATTATTAATTATTTTTTCAATTATAATTGTTATTTTAAGTATCTCATATTTTATAACAATTTCTGTTAAGTATGACCTTTTAAATAATAGTGGCAAACTCATGTTTTATTTGTTTAAAATACCTATTTTTTGGTTGAATTTTACATTTATTGGTGAATACCTAAATTTTACTAATAGAAAAAACAAAGTAATAAAAATTAAGATTGATTTTAATGATGATAAATTAATATTTTTTAAAGATGTTTCAAGTAGTTTATTTAAGAAAATATATATTAATAAAATTGATTTAAATATGGTGGTTGGTTTAGAAAATCCTGTAATTTCTAGTTTGCTTTGTGCTGAAATTAATATGATAATTTCTTGTATGTATTCCTATTTTTCAACAAAATTTAAAGATATTAATCTTTTAAAAAATATTAATGTTGGTTATAGGCATAATTGTATTGTTTTTGATTTTAAAATATCTTTAATGGTAAGTTTATATGATTATTTGTGGGCTTATTTAAAAGCATATAAGCAATATAGAAGGAGGATGTATGAAAAAGGACACAGTATACAATAAAAGTGAAGAATTAAACACTATTTTAAACGATGCAATGCAAAACCTAAAATATGCTATTGATGTTAATACAATTGTTGGCAAACCTATTATAAGTGACGATGGTACAACAATTATTCCTGTTTCAAAAGTTTATGTTGGTATGGTTTCTGGTGGTGGAGAGTTGTGCTCTACAAATACAAAAAACGATTTTCCTAATTATCCATTTGCAGGTGGTATGGGTACGGGGTTTACTGTTTCACCCATAGGATTTTTAATTACGAAAAATAATGAAACTACATTTATTAACACAGAAATTGATAAATCTAGTGAAAAGTTAGTTGAGATGATTAATAGAACCCTAAAAATTGTTTTAGAAAATTTAAAAAAGGAATGATGAAATGAAAGTAAAAAGATTGTTTATATTAACATTATTATTGTTATTTTTTAATTCTTTAATGTTTTCAAATTCCATTTCTTTTGTTTCGGCAAATGGCCCTTATAAAGGAATGTGTGTTATTGATGAAACAGGGAGTGTGTTATTTGAACACAATAAAGATTTAAAACTTCCAATGGCTAGCACTACAAAAATTATAACTGCAATTACTGTAATTGAAAATGTTTCCGACTTGGATAAAGTTATTACTGTTTCAGATGAAGCGGTTGGAATTGAGGGTACTAGCATTTATTTAAGAAAAAATGAACAGATTTCAATAAGAAATTTGTTATATGGTTTAATTTTAGCATCGGGTAATGATGCAGCAACAGCTTTAGCATGTGCTGTTAGTGGTACTGAAAAAGAATTTGTGAAATTAATGAATACTTTTGTTAATAGTATTGGTTTAAAAAATACACAATTAAAAAATGCTCATGGCCTTGATTGTGAGGGACATTACACAACTGCCTTTGATTTGGCTTATATTACAAATTATGCCTTAAACAATGAGGTTTTTAGTGAAATTGTTGGTACTAAAACTATGGTGTTAAATGAAGGTGAATCAAATGTTAGATATTTAAGAAGTAAAAATAAATTATTATTTAGCCAGGAAGGTTGTATAGGTGTTAAAACAGGATTTACAGACAATGCTGGTAGATGTTTAGTAAATGCATGTAATAGAAATGGTTTTAGAACGGTTTCGGTTGTTTTAAATTGTGGTCCGATGTTTGAAGAGTGCGATAGATTAACAGAAATGGCTTATTCAAATTATGAGATAAAAACATTTATTGAACCATATAATTATGTTGGAAGTACTGCTGTTATTAATGGTAATAAGGAAGATGCTAATGTTATTACAATTAAAGGATTTTCAAAAATTGTAAATAAAAAAGATATTGATAAATATAGGGTTGAATTTGATGTTTATGAACAAGTTGAGGCACCTATAACAGCAAACACCAAAATGGGTGAAGTGAAGTTGTTTTATTGTGACGAATTAATTTATTCTGATTCGTTATATTCAACTAATGAAATTGAGAACATAAACTTAAAAAGTAAATTAGATAATATTATAAAAAATTGGTTTATATAAAATTTTAATGTTAATAAGCAAAAACTGATTTTGTGTTTTAATTTAAGTTTAATAAAGATACAAGCATTTGTAGTATTGAAACAAATACCGTAGGAATTTTCCTAGTGAAAATGCTTGTTTTTTTTATTTGTTTT
>JAZNIS010000077.1:0-8322 GCA_045577635.1 Clostridia bacterium | reverse complement strand
CCCAAGGAGTTGATTTATGACATTGTCTTCCTAAGACCGCTTGGCCTCCGACTTTATTGTTTACGAGCATTTAATGCTTTAACTCTTTCAGCATGTTTTGCTTCAAGAAGGGCAATTGTGTTATCTTTTCTGTTAATCTTTTTCGCTTCGGCAGCAGATTTTTTATCAAGTTTAGCGATATAAGCTTTAAATTCTTTTTCGTATTTTGCCTTATCTTGTTCAGTTAAGGTTTCACTTGAATTTAATTTATCATTATATTCTCTTGTAGCTTTTTCTCTTTCAAGTAAAATTGTTTGTTTGATTTGTTCGTATGCTTTAAGTTTTTCTTCTTTAATTAATTCTGCTCGTGCTTTTTCAGCATCTAATTCAGCAATTAAATTTTTAATTTCATCTTCAATTTCGTTATATTCACCGTTAAGTTCTTTGATAATTTCATTACGAAGTTCAATTCTTTCTTTTTTACTTAAATCAACTTCAACTGTTTTTCTACGGTCATATTTTGTTTTAATTTTTGGATGTTTTGTAAACTTAAATCTTCTAATTGTAGAACCTGCAATAGCAATAATAATTGCTAAACTTGTTAGTAGTGAAGGAACTAAAACCCAATCAAATTGGCTTCCTGTAAATTCAGTACCGGTTTCTTCTGGTTCTTTTTCAGTTTTTTGATCGCCTAATAAAATTGTTCTAATGTTTGCTTTTGAAACTTCTTCGTTGTAAACAGCTTCTTCAATTTTTGCTACTGTTACATCATCAAAGAATACATAACCACTAACATAATTGTTTTCTGAACCTAAACCTAATGTTACATAGGTTTGAGCATCTGCTGTTGGTTTAATTAGGAAAGTGTAGGTTGCATAACCATCAATTTCATCTTTTTGTGTGTTAATTCCTGTAAATGATTTATCGTAACCATTTAATGCAATTGTTGCACCATAGTTAATTAGGTTACCATCTTCATCATAATTATTTTTTTCTTGTGAAATGTTTACTGTTTTAACTCTAACTGTAATTTTATAGTATCCGTCCATACTTAAATCAATTTGGTTTGAAGCAGATAGGGTAAAGTGTGTGTCAATGTTAGAGTTAATTGCTAAAACTGAATTTCCACTAACTGCTTGTGGATTATCAATTCCAACAAAAACATTTTTTGTGTTTTTACTTGTATCTAAAACACCATAAACAACATTTTGGGTTTCAGCATGATTTGTTGCTGTCCAGTTATATAGGTCAGCAAGAGGGTAGTTGTCTTTAATTTGATCGTGTAAATCAAAACCATCAACAGAATCTGTGTTTAGTTCTGCTTTATATTCGTTATTTTGTTTTACGGCATTAAATTCTGCTTCGCTAGATTCAAACACTGAAATGTCATCAAAGAAAGCAAAACCTTGTGTGTTATTTAATGCCAATGTTAAGCTAAATTCTGTGTTTGTTGCACCAACATGAACATAGAAATTAACTTTTTGCCATTCACCATAAGTGTTAATGTTTTCAACATTTACTGCTGTAAATGAATTGTTTGCAAGTTTAATTTGAACTCCTGCATTTTCGTTTAAACTAGAAAATTGAGTATTAACTAATGCAGAAATTTTATAGTAATTTGAAGCTGTTAAATTAAATTTGTCAGAAACAAAATTTTGTGATGTTTCAATGGTGTTACCAATCATTAAAACATTGTTGTTTGAGTTATCAAGTGTTGCACCATTAATTCTTTGAATTGGTGTTAAACCTGGGTTTGCAATTGAAATAACAAGTTCTTTATCTTCAATTGTGTCTTCAACTTTTGCAAAATGAACAGAATTTGTGTTAATAACACCTGTTAAATTTTGTTCATCATCATAATTGTCGTCTTTATTTAAAGTCCAATTTGAAACTTCTAATGGGTAGGTTAGTGTGTTTTCTGGTTTTTTAGCAATATTAAAGTTTCCATTTACAATTGTGAATTGTGTGTTGTTAGTGTTGTATGAGTATGTTGTAGAGTGGTCGGTTTGAGCACCACTTTCTTTTGTTGCATAACTAACTTTTTGAATTGTAATATCGTCAACAAAAACATAACCATTTGTTTTTTCTTCTTCTGTGCCTAACCAAATTTGAAGTGTTGCTTTTGTGTTTTGAAGTGGGTGTCCTTCAACAAAGAATTTATATTGTGTCCAATTGTTTGTTGATGGATTTGAACCAATTGATGTTGCTGTTTGTAATGTTGCTTTAACAGGTGTAAATTCTTCATCTTCATCATCTTCGTTTTCGTTTACTTGTTCAATTACTAATGTTGCACCTGTGCCTGTTGAACAATTTGATTTTGCCCAAACAGAAACCATATAAAGTTCGTTTTGTTCAATTGTGAATTCGTTAGATTTAATTCCTTGAGAACCACTTTCTTTATTGTACATAAATAAAACAGAATTATCAGTAGAAATAAAGTTTGTTCCTGGGTTTGCAATACCTTCTTCGGTATCTATTGCTGCATTATAGTTGTTAGTTGTAACAACTTTTAACATTTGTTTTTCATCTTGACTGCTTTCAACTGTTTCCCATTGGTTAATTGCATTTTTATCGTCAGGAATGTGGTTAGCATCAAAATTTGCATTGTTAATTAGATTTTGATAGGTTGGGGTGTATAGCGAAACAACTTTTGTTGTTGTTGGGTCGCTATTTGCAATGTTTTTATCAAAGGTTGTTTTGCTGTATCTTGTTAAAGTAACTTTATTAAAGAATGCAGCACCTTTGTAAGTATCATTATGTTCCTTGCTACCTAACCATAATTCTAAACTAGCATTTTCAGATGTGAATTGATTTGTTTCAATAAAAATTGTGTAAGTTTCCCAATTGTTAAATGTTGAAATGTTAACAATTTCTGGTTTAATTTTGTCATCGCTTAAACCACTAATATAAATTGCTGCTTGTGCTTGTGTGGTTGTTTTTAATGAAACAGTAACAGAATAATAGCTGTTAGCTTCTAGTGAGAAAGTTCCACTTGTGTATCCTGCACGACCAAAACCTGAATTGCTATTAATCATAAGATGTTTGTAAAGTGGATCAGAATCTCCTTGGGTAGGGTTGCCAGCAGGGAATCCTGGATTTTCACTTAATTCATAATCTTTTTTCTTATCAGCAAAAGATGTTGATGAAACATCAATAATACCGTGCTTAATACTTTCATTACCTGTTGGATTATTAAAATTCCAGTTGTTAGGTGTGTAAGGATTACCAGATGTGCTGTAAGAAGAAAAATCACTATTAGATAGTGTGTCTTGAACAGTTTGGTAATTAGCATAAACAGAGTTTAAATTTGATTTCTCAAAGTTGGTAACCAAAAAAGAAGTGCTAAACACACTTAATGCTAGCATTCCACCAACCAAAAATTTTTTAAATCCATATTTTTTGTTTCTAGTTTTCATAATTCACCATGCTTTTTATTTTTTGCTTTTTATATACTATATAAACAATTAGTATTATATAAAATATTACGGCAGTAGGCAAGTAATTTTAATTATATATATAATTAAGGGTAGTTAAAATTGTTTCTTTATTGCTTTGTTTTGTTTGTTGTTTTTATAAAATTTTTTATGGAAAAATTTGGTAATTGTTTTTAGTATATTCTTTTTTTAGATTTTTACTCATATTGAATTTAATTTTACACAAAATATTGTTATGAAAAGTGCTATGCTGTTAAAAAAGAAATTAATAAAAAGTCCAAATAAAAATGTGAAAATTAATAGATTGTTTTTCTATAATTTAAAAATAAAACCTGTTATAAAATGTAAGTTTAAAAACAAAGTTTTTAAAAATGGAAAAATTGTATCGGGCTGTGTGGTAATAAAAAAAGAAAATAAAAACAAAAGTTTTGTTGTGGTTAAAACCAAAAATAATCAGGTTAAAATAATAAAAAACCACAAACAAAAAAATGAGAGCAAATTTTGTAGTAATGTTTATTATTTAAATAAAAAACAAAATAAGTTCTTAAAGTTTTTGGGTTTAGTTTTTATTGGCTTGTTAATAGGTTTTGTAAACGGATTTTGGGGAGGAGGTGGTGGAATGTTGTGTGTGCCCACATTAACAGGTTTGTTAAAGTTGCCTGAAAAGAAAGCCCATGCAACAGCAATTTTAATAATGTTACCATTAAGCTTGGCTAGTTTTATAGTGTACCTACTTAATAAAAGTATTAGTTGGGATATTGCTGGATTTGTTACTATTGGATTTGTTTTGGGTGGAGTGTTGGGGGCATTATTATTAAAAAAAATAAACAACTTAATTTTAAAAATTTTGTTTGGTTTTGTTATTGTTGCAGGTGCTATTAAATTGCTAATTTAAAGGTAAAATTATGATGTGGATTTGGTTTATAGTTTCTGGTTTGTTAAGTGGTGTTGTTGCAGGAATGGGTATGGGTGGTGGAACAATTTTAATTCCTGTTTTAACTATATTTTTTTCGGTAACACAGGTTATGTCGCAGGGAATTAATTTACTTGCCTTTTTACCCTGTGCAATTGTTAGTTTAATAATTCATATTAAAAGCAAATTGGTTAATTTTAAAATAGGATTGCCAATTATTTTAGCTGGTGTGCTTGCAAGTGTGGCAGCAAGTTTTTTAGCTGTTAACACAAAAAATGATACTTTACAATTGTTTTTTGCAGTGTTTTTATTGTGTGTTGGGTTGGAGCAAATTGTTGCTGTTGTTGTGCAAATTGTTAAAAATAAGTACAGTTTAAAAAGGAAAGTACTTAAAAAAATTGTTTTTAAAGAAAGTTTAAAATAAAACCTTTATTTGGTTATTTTTCAGTGCTATGCATAGTAGTTTGCATAATATTAAAAATGGCTTAATTTAATGGTAAAAATAATTTTTGTTAATTTATAATTGTTTTTAATTATTTGCCATAAAAAACTGTATGTGATATAATTTGGTATTACTTAACAAGGAGAGCAAATAATATGGCAGCAGTTATTGATAAAAAAGTATGTGTTGGCTGTGGTGCATGTGTTGCTACATGTCCGGTTGAAGCAATTACTTTAAAAGACGGTGTTGCAGTAGTTGACCCAAGTAAATGTATTAGTTGTGGTGCATGTACAGCAACTTGCCCTGTTGGTGCAATTAAATTAAACTAATTAATTTATAAATTGTTAAAAAAGTTAATTTGTAAGCAATTACAAGTTAATTTTTTTTCTTAAATTTTAAAAAGTATCTATACAAATTTATTTATTTATGATATATTATTATCGTAAGGGCAAAAGTATTGATTTTTGCTTTTAACAAATAAGCAATTAACTTTTAAATTTTAATTTGTGGTGGTGAAAATTAAAAGTTTACAAGCAAATTAAGGAGTGTTTATATTGGATAAGATTGCTATTATAGAACTAGACACAACAAAAGTTAAATTAATTTTTGCTGATGTAGTTAAAAACAAATCGTTTTTAATTTATGACCATGTAGATGTGCCAATTAATTTAATGAAAGATTTTAATGATGAAAGCATTATTAAATCTACAATCATTAAAGAAGTTGTATCTATTTTATCGGTTTTTAAAAAGATGATTGATGCAGAAGGTATTACCGAAACAATTTGTGTTGCTACAAGTAAAATTAATGAAGCAAAAAATCAAAATGGATTTTTAAATGAAATTTTTAGTATTACAAACTTAAAATTCAACATTTTAACACCTGAACAAGAAGTTAATTATATTTACACAGCCGTAATAAATTCGTTTAATAAGCCAAAAGCATTAATTGTTAATGTTTCTAACTATCAAACCGAAATTTTACTTTACAACCGTCGTAATATTTTAAACACCTTGGTTTTACCATATGGCTCTGTAAATTTAGCAGAAAAATTTGCTGGAAAATCAACAAAAGATGTTATGGTTGAAGCAAAGGAATTTGTTTATAACGAATTAAAAAGTTCTGATTGGATTTTTAATTTAGATGAAGAATATGAAGTTATTGGAACAGGTGATGTATTTTTAAGTTTGGGTGAAGTTAGCCGTAGAGCTAAAAAATATCCTTTACAAGTTGAACATAATTACACATTGTCTAATGAAGATGTTAACAAAGTGTTTGAAGTTGTTTCTGGAATGGATATTGTTAAAAACTCTAAAATTAAAGGTGTTTCTCAAGAAAATACATTAGCTCTTCCAACAGGGCTTGCAATTATTTCGGCAATTACTTCAAACATTAATAAAGAAGCATTGTCTATTAGTAAAACAGGTTTAGTTGAAGGTATTTTATTAAACACAGTTTTACCTTTAACACTTGAAAAACCTATTAGCGATAATTTAGGTTATAGTTTACAAGTTTTAAACGAATATTACGATAAAAAGCCAAATAATGCTGAACATGTTTACGATTTAAGTATGATTTTGTTTAAACAATTAAAAGTTTTACATAAATTAAACCGTAGTTATGTTAGAGTTTTAAGAGTTGCTAGTTATATGTATGCTTGTGGTCTTCGTGTAACAAACGATAGCCCAGAAAAAATCAGCTTTAACATCATTCAAAATTCACAAATTTATGGTGTAAGTCATCAAGAATTAGTTTTAGCTGCATTCACATCATTACTTCGTGATCCTGACAACTTTAATTTAGCTGAATGGGTTAAATATAAAGATTTAGTAACAGAAGAAGATTTAAATGCTGTTAAAAAACTTGCTGTTATATTACAAATCGCTTCAAGTTTAGATTGTACAAAATTTGGAAATGTTATAGATATTAGTTGTGATATTTTAGGTGATAGTGTAATTATGAAAACTATTACAAAAGGTGAAGTTCCACTTGAAATTAAACAAGCAAAATTATCTACTATTGATTTTAAAAGAGCATACAAGAAAAATCTTGAAATTTTATAATTTATAATAAAAACCACACAAAATAGTGTGGTTTTTTGTTTTTAATTTTTAATTATTTTGTTACAATAATAGTAATTTAAAGCGAGGTTTATATGATGGGATATAATTTAGCTATTGATATTGGTACTTCTAACACTGTTATTTATGTTGCAGGGCTTGGTGTTGCTTTAAAAGAGCCATCTTGTGTTGCTATTGAAACAATAAATAATAAAAAAGTTGTTAAATGTGTTGGTAGTGAAGCAAAAAAATTAGTTGGAAAAACTAATAATAGCATTGAAGTTATTTTTCCTATTATTGAAGGTGTTATTGTAAATTTTCAAATTGCTAAACTTATGCTTAAAGAATTTTTGAAAAAAGTTGCACCAACAGGGTTTGGAAAACCTCGCCGTAGAGCTGTTTTTATTTATTCTTGTGGATTAACAAAACAAGAAAAAAACAGAATTAGAGATTTGGCATATGAATTAAATATTGCATCAACAGCATTAGTTCCTGCTGGTGTTTCGGCTTTAATTGGTATGGAAGTTGAAGAAAACGACCCAAATTCACATATGGTTATTAATATTGGTGGTGGTGTAACAGATATTTCAATAATTAATAATAACCACATAATTAGGGGTGCAACAATTAATATTGGTGGAAATCAAATAGATTCTAACATATATGACTATGTTAAAGATGAGTTTCAAGTGTTACTTGGTTGGAACACATTAGAAACAATTAAAAACAGTGTTGGTTCGTTACTTAAAAATGATATTAGTTCTATTACTGTTGTTGGCCTTGAAATTGACACAAAAAGAAGAAAAGAAATTAAAATTTATTCACAAGATATTTTACCTATTATGGCTGGTGCTTTTAGTAAAATTGCAGATGCTTGTGAAGCAATTTTAAATATGTGCAGTAGTGAAGTTTTAAGTGATATTAATAAATTGGGTGTGTATGTTTGTGGTGGTGTTGCAAATGTAACAGGTGTAGATAAATATTTATCTAATTTATTAAATTTACCTGTGTATGTTGATGTTGATCCTGATAGCTCGGTTATTATGGGTGCAGGAAATCTTTTAAACAATCAAAACTTATTAAGTAGTATTTGCAGGGAAGATGTTAAGTAATTGTTATGTAAATAGTTTTAAAAAGGGTTAAGATATTTTATCTTAATTCTTTTTTTTAATAAAAATTAAATAAAGAATAAATTTTTGCCGAATAAAAAAAGAAATTGAAATTTAAAACAAAACTATTAATTAATGATAAATGTTCTGTTTTACAAAAACAAAATTAATTTTTAAACTGAATTTAGTTAAGGACGGTAAAAATATGGCAAGAAAAATTGTTATAACATCTGGTAAGGGTGGTGTTGGAAAAACAACAATTACAACAAATTTAGGAGTTGCACTTTGTAATTTAAAACAAAGAGTTTTGATTTTAGATGTGGATTTTGGTTTAAATAATTTAGATGTTGTAATGGGTGTTGAAAACAGGGTTGTTTATGATGTT
>JAZNIS010000076.1:0-6437 GCA_045577635.1 Clostridia bacterium | reverse complement strand
AATTTTTTTGGATTAAAATTTATAAAAGGGGCATTATTTATATTAAATTTTATTAAATTAGCACAAAATCAACTTCTCTAGATAAAATATCTGCCCTAACACATTTAACTTTAACTTTGTTTCCAATAACAAATTTTTCCTTCATACCACGAAGTTCAAAATTAGTTTCGTCATATTGATAGTTATCTCTTGGAAGGTCAGAAATTCTAACCATACCTTCAACAGTGTTTTCAAGTTCAACAAACACACCAAAGTTTGTAACACCGCTAATTTTACCTTCAAACTCTTCTCCAATGTGGTGAGTCATATAGAACACTCTATATAAATCATCAACATCTCTTTCAACTTTTTCTGCGGCTTGTTCTCTATCAGAAGAATGCATTGAACTTGCAACAACAAATTGTCGTTGTTCGGTTAAAGTTTTACCTGTTAATTCACCCCTTAAATCTGCTTTAATAATTCTGTGAATTGTTAAATCAGGATAACGGCGAATAGGTGAAGTGAAATGACAATATCTAACACTTGCAATACCAAAGTGACCCAAACATTCTGGACTATATTTTGCTTTTTTCATACTTCTTAAACAAATACGATTAAGCATATAGTTAGCATCAAGTTCCTTAACTTGTTCTAATATTTTTTGTAAGTCCATAGGGTTTAATGCTTCTGGATTTGCAGTGGTTTTAACACCCATACTTGTTGCCATTCTAATAAAGTTAGCCATTTTTTCTGTATCAGGTGTTTCGTGAATACGATAAACAAATGGAGCTTTAATTTCTTTATATCTTGTTGCAATAGCTTCGTTTGCAGCAATCATAAAACTTTCAATTAAACGGTGGCTATCTTCCCTAGGTGCTTTTTTAACATCTAAAACATCACCTAATTCATTTAATGTAATTTTTACTTCAGGAATATCAAAATCAATTGCTCCCCGTTTTTCTCTCATTTTAATTAAGATTTTACTTAATTCATTCATTGTTAATAAATCATTAACAAATTCTTTGTTTTCGTCACAAGTGAACTGATCACCTTCTAAAATTTTTGTAACAGTTGTGTAAGTAAATCTCTTTTTACTGCAAATAATACTTTCACAAATATCGTAATTTTTTAGTTGCCCTTCTTTATCAATATCCATAAACACAGATAATGCTAAACGATCAACATTTTCGTTTAAACTACAAATACCATTACTTAAATTTCTTGGTAGCATTGGTAAAACCAAACTTGGAAAGTAAACACTAGTTCCCCTTTTAAATGCTTCCTTATCTAGTGGGTTGTTCATTTTAACATATTCGCCTACATCGGCAATATGAACACCTAACTTATAAGTGCCATCTTTATTAACCGAAATTGAAATAGCATCGTCTAAATCACGGCTATCTTCACCGTCAATAGTGAAACATCTTAAATTAGTTAAATCCCTACGGCCAGGATATTTGTTTCTATCAACGGTTTCAGGCATTGTTTCAGCATATTCAATAACCTTTTTAGGGAATTCTTCATATAAATCATAACTTCTAATAATTGCCTTAACTTCGGTTTCAATTTTATTAGGAGCACCTAAAACTTCAATAACTTGCCCTGTTGGGTTTTTCTTGTTTGAATAGTTATCAATTTTAACAACAACCTTATCGCCATTGTTTGCATTTAAAACTTTTGAAATAGGCACTAAAATATCTTTTCCAAATTTAACATCATCAGGCATTACCATAGCATTACCCTTTGATAGGAAAATTTTTCCAACAACTCTTTCGTTACCCCTTTCTAAAATTTGAATAACCTTGCCTTCCATTCGTTTGCCGTCTTTTTCTCTTTTAACTTCGGCAACAACAGTGTCGTTATTTATTGCACCGTTTAAATCTTTACCAGCAATAAAAACATCTTCAAAACTAGAATCAAACGGAATTAAGAATGCAAAATCGCTTTTTGTGCCTTGAATTTTACCTTGAAGTTTAAATGCTTTCATTTTAGAATTTCTCTTTTTATCTTTTCTAGAAAGCATTTCTTCAGCATCCATTAACATTTCTTCTTCGGCTGTTCTTTTCTTATTACCTTTCTTTTTGTTATATGGGCTAAAAGTTTCTTCACTATCTTCCGTTTTAATTTTAAAATCACCACTAGCAATAGTTTGATCCAGCAAACTTTTAACTTCTTCAAATGGTTTATTATTTAAAACACAAAGTTGAGCAATAATAAATTCATATGGTAAATTTGCAAGTTTATTAATTTCAATTTGATTTAAAATTTTATTTTTATCCATTAGTCATAATCCTTTTTATAAATTAAAAAAGCCCCTAAAATAAATTTAAGAGCCCTTTAAAATGTTATTTAATGTTAAAACCTGTGTAAATACCAAATGAAATAAAGTATAAAAGGGTTAAAACAAAGATAACAATGGCACTAATAATAATTGCCTTTTTTAGTCGGCCTTCTTTACTGCCACCTTTATGTTGCATATAGTAACTTTCGTTTGTTCCGGTAATTGCATTGTTACCACCTTCAGCATTAGATGTTGTCATTAAAACACAAACAACAATAACAACAGCAGCAAGTGCAATTAAAACCATTAAAATAGTTTGAATTACAGGAAATGATTTACTAATCCAATCAGGAATTGGTTTTGCAACTTCATTATCTTGTAAAAGAAGATTAAATAAATTTAACATTTTGCCTCCAAGAATTAAATAAATATTATCATAAATTTTTGCTTTTACATTATATCATAGGCACATAGTTTAAGCAAATTAAAAAAAACAAAAAACACCAACTAAATGGTGTTTTTTTATACTTTATAGTGTTTTTACATTATAAAACAGAAAAGTACTGCTAAAATGGTTAATAAAATAAACACAAAGAATAAAAACCAATTTTTAATTAGTTTATCTTTTTTGCTACCTTTAACTGAAAAAATAAAGCAAAGGAATGCACCAAAAATTAAACCAAAAATAACTAAACCTTTGGTTAGTGGTGATAAACTTCTCATTGTGTTATAAAAATTGTTCCACATTGCACTAAAAATATTTAACATTAATCCTGCCATAAAACGATTTCCTTTTATTAATAGCCATATTTGTTATTATAATTGTACATTAAACAAGTATATTTAGTCAATATTTTTAATGCGATACTACAAAAAAGGGGCAAAACTTTAAGTTTTATCCCCTATTTTTATTTAATTATTCTTTATAATCAATAATACCTTTAAAATCTTCAACTTTTAAACAAGCACCACCAATTAAACCACCATCAATGCTTGGTTGAGAAAGTAGCTCTTGTGAATTGCTTGGTTTCATACTTCCACCATATAAAACAATAATGTTGTTTGTGTTTGGTAAATTATAAATTTCAGCAATTACTTGCTTAACATATTTAATTGTTTCTTCAGCATCTTCTTTGGTTGCACTAATACCTGTACCAATTGCCCAAACAGGTTCGTAAGCAAAAAACATTTTGCTAATTGCATCTAACGAAACATTTTTTAACCCCTCTACCAATTGAGTTTTTAAAACATCGTTAGTTTTATTTGTTTCTCTTTCTTCTTTTGTTTCACCAATACATAAAATTGGAGTAAAACCATTTTCAAGTGTAGCAATTAATTTACTGTTAATTACTGCATCGGTTTCACCAAAAATAGATCTTCTTTCACTATGCCCCAAAATTACAAGTTCTGTGTTGTAATCTTTTAACATATTAGCACTAATTTCACCTGTGAAAGCACCCTTTGGTTGAAAATACATATTTTGTGAACCATAATGAATTTTTGTGTTTTTGCACATTTGGTTTGCAAGTGGCAAATAAACATAAGGAACACAAACACCAACATAATTATTTGTGTTTTCTGCAACGGTTTTTAAATCGTTAAAGTATGCCACAAACTCTTCATGGCTAGAATTCATTTTAATATTACCAATTAAATATTTCATATATAAAACTTTAAACTCCTAATTATTTGTTTTCAATAACATCAACAGCAGGTAAAACTTTTCCTTCAAATAGTTTTAAACTTGCTCCGCCACCTGTTGAAATATGGCTAATTTTTTTAGCATAACCAAATTTAATAACAGCAGCAGCACTATCACCACCACCAATAATTGTGATTGCTTTTGTTTTTGCTAATGCTTTTGCTACTTGTTTAGTACCATTTTCAAAGTTTTTATTTTCAAACACACCCATAGGGCCGTTCCAAATAACAGTTTTAGCATGTTTAACTGCATTTTTATATTGTTTAACTGTTTGTTTACCAATATCCATACCCAACATTTCAACTGGCACATTAGGATTTTTTGTGTTTTTAATAACAGTAGGATTTTCAAAATTATCTGTTACAACATGGTCGCAAGGTAACATTAAAGTTACACCTTTTTCTTGTGCCAAAGTTAATAATCTTTGTGCTTCACCAACCATTTCTCTTTCAACCAAACTGTTACCCATATTAAAGTTTTGTGCTGCAAGGAATGTGTAAGCCATAGCACCACCAACAATTAATGTATCAACTTTGTTTAATAAACTTTCAACAATAGTAATTTTATCACTTACTTTTGCACCACCTAAAATTCCAACAAAAGGTCTTTTAGGTTCGTTAATTGTATCAACAATCATTTTTAATTCTTTTTCAATTAAAAATCCAACTGCATTAGGTAAAAGTTTTGCCACCCCATAAGTAGAAGCATGTTTACGGTGTGCTGTTCCAAAAGCATCGTTAACATAAACATCTGCTAATTTTGCAAGTTTTTCACAGAAATCTTTATCATTTTCTTCTTCTTCAGCATAGAATCTTAAATTTTCAAGCATTAACACTTGACCACTTTCTAAACCCTTTGCTAATTCGTAAGCAGATTCACCAATGCAATCATCAGCAAATAAAACTTCTCTGCCTAAATATTCTGATAATCTAGCAACAGTTGGTTTTAAACTATATTTTAAATTAACTTGTCCTTCAGGGCGACCAAGGTGGCTCATAACAATAACGGCAGCACCATTATCTAATAAATATTTTAATGTAGGAATTTCTTCTTTAATACGGTTATCATCAGTAATAACACCATCTTTTAGAGGCACATTAAAGTCAACCCTAACTAAAACTTTTTTATTATAAACATCAATATCTCTAATTGTTTTTTTATCCATAATAATCTCCCATATATAATTATTATTACATTAAAAGTATATATTAAAAATTAATATGTGGCAAACAAGTTTTAAATTATTTTTAATTAGCACAAAAAATTAATAATTTTATCTCACTTTAAACAAAAAAAAAAATTAGAAGTTTATATTAAACTTCTAATAAATTTTTTATTTCTCCAACTAGTTTTGAATTAGCTGCAATATACATATCATATTTTTTATTATAGTAAATTTCGCCACCACACTGTTTTACTAAAAACATTCCTGGTTCAAAATCCCATAAAGTGTTACCAAACACAACCAAAGCATCCATTTTACCCCTGCCAACAATTGCAAAGTTGTAAGCCATACAACCAAATAACCTAACACTTCTTAAATTTTGCATTAATTTAACTTGAAATTCAGCTTGTTTTTTACTGCTAACACTACTAATGTTGCTTAAACAGGTAACAGCCCAATCTAATTCTTCAGTATCTGTAACTTGAATTGGTTTACCATTAAATGTTGCACCCTTTTGGTTTGCAACATAAAGTTCATTAAATTCTGGGAAATAAATCACAGAAAAAATGGTTTCGTTATTTTTTTGTAATGCTAATTGTGTTGCATAAAGTGGAATACTCTTCTTATAATTTCTAGTACCATCAATTGGGTCTAAAATCCAACGATATTCATTATCGGTTTCCTTATTATCCCCTTCTTCACCAATAAAACAACTATTTGGAATTAATTTTAAAAGTTCCGAACGAATATAGCTTTGAGTTTTAATATCGTTGTTGGTAACATCATCTTTTGGATGTTTGTGTTTTTCTTCCACTTCATAAAATTCTTTACCAAAATAAATTTTACTTGCTCGTTTAACTATTTTTACAATTTGTTTTTCAATCTTTTGTAAATCCATAAACTTCCCTTTATTTTCTTTCTACCTTAATGTTATAAATATTTAACATATCAAAAAATCCCTGCTCCACTTCTTCCAAACTAAAATCGTATTTTTTTAGTTCTTCATCAGGTTTATTCACTAAACTTTCATAAAAGTTTAATGCTATTTGTAGTGCCTTATAATTCATGCCATCTAAATTTTTAAACAACAAATCTTCGGCTTTATTAATTTCATTATTAAATAACATATCATTTATTTCAACAAACAATTTATCGTAATTGTCGTAACTTGAAATTTCCTTAGGTAACACATAAGTAAAATCTTCTTTTTGAAATAAAATTTTAGAAATTAATTTACTTACACCTTTTATTTGTTTTATTAAAAATTCTTCGTTATTAGCCATATTTAACCTTTAAATAGTATTTTAGGG
>JAZNIS010000075.1:0-8988 GCA_045577635.1 Clostridia bacterium | reverse complement strand
GCATGTTGATCAATAAAATAAATGCTTGAATTATTTTCAACAATAATATATGTGTTAAAACAAATGCCGATTATTTTTACAGTGTTTAAATCAACTTTAACATCATTAAACATATCTGCTTGACTAAAAATATGCTCGTTTTTAGCAATATTAATTAAATTTTGAGAAACAACATTGTTTTCTGCGGCAAAACTAGCAGTTGAATTATTTAGGAATGAGTTTACAGAATTATTTAATTTTTGTTCAATTTCAGTAAAATTAACCTCTTTTAATTCTTGTTCTTCATCATCTTCAATATTTGCATAATTTACAACATCTGATTGTTGTTCAATATTGTTAATATTAAATTGTTTACCTTCATTTGCTGATATTGTTTTAAGTTGTGACAAATCAATTTCTGACTTTGTTTCAGGAATTTCTTCACTTTCATATTTTCTAACTTTTGTGCTTAAATTAAACAAAATTTCATTAATTGGATTGTAAAAAGCACCAAAAATTAGGTTGTTATTTTCAAATTTAACATCTAATTTGTTTGGGTGAACATTAACATCTACTTTATCTAATGGTAATTTAACATGACACACAAAAAACGGGAAACAACTTTTCATGATATAAGGTTCGTAGGCATTAAAAATTGCTGTTGAAATTGTTTTGTTATTTATATATCTTCCATTAATGATAATTGTTTGATAAGTTCTATTTGGTTTTGTATATGATGGTTGACCAATATATCCTTCAACTTCAATTATGTTTTGATAAGTGTATTTTACGGGAATTAAATTTTCAACAGCTGTAGCACCATAAATTGTATAAATTGCATCTTTTAAATCGGTTGCAGTTGAATTATAAATTGTTTTACCATCAACAACATATTTAATTGCTTTATTAGGATTTGCTAAAATTAATCTAGAAACCAAGTTAGTTATTTCACTTTCTTCGGTTTTTGGTTTTCTTAAAAACTTTGCTCTGGCTGGAACATTATAAAATAGGTCTTCAACACTAATACTTGTTCCGTCAACACAACCTGTTTCACTTATTTCAACAACCTCACCACCTTCAATTAAAATTTTAGAACCCGATTCATTTGTTTTAATTTTAGAAACGGCAGTGATTTTAGCAACGGAGGCAATACTACTTAATGCTTCTCCCCTAAATCCAAGTGTTCCAATTTTATCAAGGTCATCTAAACAGCTGATTTTGCTTGTTGCATGTGGTAAAAATGCTTTTGGCAGGTTATCAATATCCATACCACAACCATCATCAGTTACTCTAATTTTTTTAATTCCACCATTAACAATTTCAATTGTTATGTGATTAGCACCAGCATCAATACTGTTTTCAACAAGTTCTTTTACAACACTAGCAGGTTTTTCAACTACTTCACCTGCTGCAATTCTGTTAAATATTGATTTGTCTAAAATATTAATATTGGCCATATTTTAATCCTTTTTAAGTTTTTCAGATAATTGTAAAATTAAATCAAAAGCATTTAATGGTGTTAATGTGTTTACATTAACATCCTTTAAAATATTACTAACTTCCATAGCTGCTTTTTGATATTTAATATTTTCTGATGTTTCATTTAGTTTTGTTAATGAAGAACTTTTGTTTATTTCATTTTCTTCAAGAGTGTGTAAAATTTCTTTTGCTCTAGAAATAACATTTTCAGGTAGTCCAGCAAGTTTAGCAACTTCAATACCAAAACTTTTATTTGCTCCACCTCTAACAATTTTACGAAGGAAAATAATGCTATCGTTAAATTCTTTCACATTAATTCTATAATTTTTAACACCTTCTAAAATACCTTCTAATTCCGTTAATTCATGATAGTGAGTTGCAAATAAGGTTTTAGATTTTAATGTTTTGCTTAAATATTCCATAACACTCCATGCAATACTTAAACCATCAAAAGTACTAGTGCCCCTACCAACTTCATCTAAAACAATTAAACTGTTGTTTGTTGCTTGTTTTAAAATATTGCTAACTTCCGACATTTCTACCATAAAAGTACTTTGTCCAAAAGCAAGGTCATCACTAGCTCCAACCCTAGTAAATATTTTGTCTGTTAAACTAATATTTGCTTTTTGTGCTGGAACAAAACTTCCAATATGAGCCATTAAAGTAATAATTGCAACTTGTCTCATATATGTACTTTTACCTGCCATATTAGGACCTGTTATAATCATTGTTCTAGAATCAGCATCATCTAAATATGTGTCGTTTGGAATAAAATCATCATTTTTTAGTAATGCTTCAACAACAGGATGTCTGCCGTTAATTATTTCAATTTTATTAATTGTGTTTGAAACTTGTGGTTTACAATAATTTCTTTCACATGCAACTGAAGCAAATGATAATAATGCATCTAAAACAGCAATTTGACGAGCAGTTTTTTGCATAGCACTAACATTTTCTAGCAATGTTTCTCTAATTTCGTTAAATAGTTTTAACTCTAATGAAATTTTTTGTTCTTCGGCATGGAGAATTTTATTTTCCATTTCCTTTAATTCATCAGTAATATATCTTTCAGCATTAGCAATTGTTTGTTTTCTTTGATATCTATATGGTACTTGCTCAATTTGACCTTTTGATACTTCAATATAGTAGCCAAAAACACTATTATAACCTATTTTTAGGTTTTTAATTCCTGTTTTTTCTCTTTCTTCTGCTTCTAGTGTTGCAAGCCAAGTTTTTCCAACGGTTGAAATATTGCAAATATCATCTAATTCTTGATTAAATCCTTTTTTAATAAATCCGCCATCTTTTAAAACAAAAGGTGGATTTTCAACAATTGCAGAATCTAATAAATTATAAATTGAAGAATAATCAAAAATATCGCGACTAATGCCTTTTAAAATTGTGCTTTTAAAACCTGATAGTTTTTCTTTTATTTGAGGCAAAACGGATAGTGAGTTTTTAAGAGCTATTGCATCTTTTGGTGTTAGGTTGTTATAACTAACTTTACCACACAATCTTTCAATATCGTAAACAGAGTTTAATAGGTTATTTAATGCATCACGAATAACAATGTTTTTAACTAGTTCTTCAACACCATTTAATCTTTGGTTAATTAATTTTTCATCGTTTAATGGCTGTTCAATAAAACTTCTAAGCATACGACTTCCCATGCTTGTTTGGGTTTTATCTAATAACCATAGTAAAGAACCTCTTTTCTTTCTGTCTTTAATAGTTTCGGTTAGTTCAAGGTTTCTCCTTGTATTACTATCTAACGACATAAATTCAGCATCTTGAATATATGAAACAGTGTTAATGTGTGACAAACTTCTTTTTTGTGTTTCAAGTAAATAACTAATTAAAACACCAGAACTTATAACTACTTGTTGTTTATCTGTTAAACCAACAAGTTCTTTTTTGTTAATTTGATTAGTTAATATTTTGTAGTTTTCATCATATTCAAAATTTTGAAAAGCTCTTACTTGAAAATTAGGAATAATTTGTAGTTTAGATGCTAACAATGTGTCGGCAACATCTGCTAATTCACTATTACAAATAATTTCACTTGGTCTAACTCTAACAAGTAAATCGTTAAATTGATTTAAGTTTTGATCGGCTAAATAGATAATACCTGTTGAAATATCGGTGTATGCCACACCAACTATACCGTTTTCATAGTAACCAGAAAGAATATAGTTGTTCTTTTTATCATCAAGTAAATTACTATCAATTAAAGTTCCTGGAGTAATTACTCTAACCACATCTCTTTCAACTAATTTAACACCCTTTTTAGGTTCGGTTATTTGTTCGCAAATGGCAACTTTATACCCTTGTTCAATTAATCTAGCCAAATATCCATCTAGTGCATGATAAGGTATGCCACACATTGGTGCTCTTTCTTCTAGACCACACATTTTACCTGTTAATGTTAAATCTAATGCTTTACTTGCAACAACAGCATCTTCAAAAAACATTTCATAAAAGTCACCTAAACGATAAAGTAAAATAGCATCCTTATATTTTTCTTTGGTTATTACATATTGTTGCATCATTGGTGATAATGCCATAGTTTCTCCTTTTATTTACAAAATTCAGCAACTAATTTATTTTTGTTAATTGAATTAATTTTAACTGTTTTAAAACATGGTAAAACTAAATTTTCATCGCTAGTAACGATAACATTTTTACCATTATCTAAAGTTGCTAAATATCCATTTTCTGTTTTAGTTTCAACTAAACACTCTAATTCTTTATTAATAAGTTGTTTATTTTGTTCCTTAATAATTTCTTTGCTTAATGCAAGTAGTTTGTTAACCCTTGCATTTTTAATTTCTTGTGGAACTTGTTCGTCCATTTTTTCAGCAACTGTTCCTGTTCTTGGTGAATACATAAAGCCAAACACTCCACCATAATTAACTTCTTTAACCAAATTATAAGTTGCCATAAAATCTTCTTCTGTTTCATGTGGGAAACCAACTATTATATCAGTTGAAATAAAGTAGTTAGGAACTTGTGCTTTAATTTTTTGAATTAAAGTTTTGTAATGTTCAACAGTGTATTTACGATTCATTAATTCAAGAATTTTATTGCTACCAGATTGAACCGGTAAATGAATTACTTTGCTCAATTTAGGTTCAGTGGCAATTGCCTCAATAACTTCGTCAGTTAAATCTTTTGGATGTGAAGTCATAAATTTAATTCTAAAATCACCTTCTAAATGAGCAAGTTCTTTTAATAATTTTGCAAAGTTTGTACCATCATTAAAATCGTTGCCATAGCTATTAACATTTTGACCAAGTAAAGTAATATACTTATATCCTTCGCCAATTAAACCTCTAACTTCATTTATGATGTCGGCCATAGCTCTGCTTCTTTCTCTACCCCTAACATAAGGAACTATGCAGTAGGTGCAAAAATTATTACAGCCATACATGATATTAACCCAAGCATTGTTATTACTTGTTCTGTACATATCAACATCTTCGTTAATTTCTTTTTCTGATTCCCAAACATCATAAATTTTTTTCTTATCGTTGTTGTATTTAATTAAATATTCTTTAAACATATGTAAATTATGAGTTCCGAAAACAATGCTAACATGTGGGTATTTTTCTTTAAACAATTCTTTTCTACCGTCTTCTTGTGCCATACAGCCACAAACAGCAACAATTAAATTTGGATTTAACTTTTTAAGTTTTTTTACTGCCCCAATATTTCCTAATACTTTTTGCTCTGCTGCATCACGAATACAACAAGTGTTAAAAACAATAACATCAGCATTTGCCATGTCGTTTGTTTCTTCGTAATTTAAGCTTTTTAACATTCCAGCTAATTTTTCGCTTTCATGAACATTCATTTGACAACCATATGTTTTAATAAAATAATGCTTTTGCATATAAGTTACTCCTAGTTAAGTATTGAACCTAAATAGTTCAAAATTCTACAAATAAAGTATATCACAAAAATAAGTAAAATCAACACAGAAATAAATTAATATTATAAATATGTTTATATTGATGTTCTTTCTAATTGCAAAAACAAAACACTACCCGAAAAAGAAAGTGCTAGATTTTGTATTAAACAATAAAAGGTTGATACTAAAATTAAATTAAAAAAATTATTTATCTAATTTGCAAACTTATTACAATTGAAACAAGATACCCTTAATAATTAATAATTTTTATTTAAATTTAAATAATAGAAAGTATTTTGCAAACAATAATAGCAAACAAAAATAGGCAAAGTTGGTTTGTTAAATGAAAAAAATTTTAAAAATAAGCTTAATAACATTTTTGATTTTTGCAATTATAGGGTCTTTGTTTATAGCAATTTTCATAAGTAATTTTATGAAGATAAATTCTGTAAAATTTGATAAAGATAAACTGCTAACTATAAATCAAGAAATTACAATTTTTAATAATAATGATGAGCAAGTTGTAAGCAAATTAAATGATAAAACAATAATTGAAATTGAAGAAATACCCAATCATGTAATTAATGCTTTTATTAGTATTGAAGACAAAAAATTTTTTGAACACAACGGATTAAATTACAAGAGAATTGCAAAGGCAATGATAAACAACATTAAAAGCAAAAGTTTTAAAGAAGGTGCTAGCACAATTAGCCAACAATTAATAAAAAACACTCACCTAACCAACGAAAAAACAATAAGCAGAAAATTAAAAGAAATGCTTTTAACTAAAAAATTGGAAAAAGAATTTAGTAAAAAAGACATTTTAGAAACCTATTTAAATGTTATTTATTTTGGTGAAAATTCATATGGAATTGAAAATGCAAGTAAAAAATATTTTAATAAATCAGCAAAAAATTTAACTATATCGGAAGCCGCAACACTTGCTGGAATTATTAAATCACCTTATACTTATTCTCCAATTTTAAACAAGGAAAAATGTACTAAAAGGCGAAATTTAGTATTAAGTGAAATGTATAAGGATGGAAAAATTACATTTGTTCAATATGATACCGCCATAAACGAACCACTTGAAATAAGTGATAAATTAAGCCAAACAAACAACAATGATTTATATATTAAAGCAACAATTAATGAAGCAAAAAACATTTTGAAGATGGATGATAAAGAATTAAGATTGTCTGGTGTTAAAATTTATAGTTATTTGGATAATAATATACAATCAAAATTACAAGAAATTGCTAATAATGAAGAAAATTATCATAAAAACAGCCATGGAAATATTAATGATTCTGCACTAATTTTAATTGATAATAAAAATTATGCCGTTGTTGGTTTTGCAGGAAAAAGTAGTTTTGATTTAACAAATTTTGTTAGGCAGCCAGGAAGTGCAATTAAACCTGTTTTGGTTTATTCCCCTGCACTTGAAAATGGGCTAATTTCGCCCGATACATTAATTCTTGATGAAGAAGTTAATTACAATGGATATTCGCCAAAAAATGTTGGTGGAGATTATTTGGGTTATGTTTCGGTTAAAGATAGTATTTGTAAAAGTTTAAATGTGCCCGCTGTTAAAATTTTAGATTATGTTGGAATAGATAAAGCAAAAAAATTTGCTGAAAATTTTGGAATAACTTTTAGCGAAGACGATAATGGATTGGCATTAGCTTTAGGTGGTTTTACTGATGGAATAAACTTAAAAGATTTAACAAATTCTTATTTGCCATTTGCTAATGCTGGAAACTATGATTCGGTAAAATTTGTTAAAAAAATTTTAGATAAAGATGGCAATATAATATATCAGCATAAAATTAATGAAAATAAAATTATTGGCGAAGACACCGCATATTTGATGACAGATATGCTTAAAGAAGCAACAAAAACGGGAACTAGTAAAAAACTAAAATATTTACCCTATGATGTTGCTGGAAAAACCGGCACAGTAGCTATTAAAGGAACAAATAATAACACAGATGCTTATTCGGTTGCTTATACAACTGAACATACAATGGGTGTTTGGATTGGTAATTACTCAAACAAAGAAGAATTTGTTTTGGAAGGAAAAAATAATGGTGGAACTTTTGCAACAAATATGATTAATTTAACTTTTGAAGAATTATATAAAAACAAAAAACCACAAAATTTTGAAATGCCAAAAACAGTAAAATTTGTTGAAATAGATTTAAAAGAGTACGAAGATAAACATAATATTAAACTTGCAAGCACATACTGCCCTAGCCGATATAAAAAAGAAATTTTGGTTTCAGAAAGATATATGCCAAAAGAAACAAGCAAACTTTTTGAAAGTATTGATATAAATAATTTTGATGTTAAACTTAATAAAGCAAATTGCGAAATTGGTTTTGATGCTGTTGATTATTTAAAATATGAAATAGTTAGAGTTAACAATGGATTATCAAAGTCATTAAAGAAAATTGAAAATAAAAATGAAAAAATAAAATTTATTGATAACACTATTAAAGATAATGAAAGATATGATTATTATATAAAAATTGCAACAATAGATGATAATTTTAATTCGGTAAGTGAAACAATTACAATTATTACACCAACAATTGAAGAAAAATTTGAAAAAATTTATAATTACGAATTAGATAATAATAGTTGGATTTTTAGTTAAAAAAAGGAACAAAAACTTGTTCCTTTTTTGATTTTTTGTAATGTAAATACTATGCAAACACTATTTTATAGTATTATGCAACAGTATTATGCAAAGTGAATTTTTTTGCTAAATTAAGCAATATTATAATGTTCTCTAATTTTTTGTTCAATTTCAGCCATAATTTCTGGATTGTTTTCTAAAAACATTTTTGCATTTTCTTTTCCTTGACCAATTTTGTCATCATTATAGCTAAACCATGCACCAGATTTTTGAATAATATCTGCTGCAACTGCAAGTTCAACAATACAACTTGCTTTTGAAATGCCTTTACCATACATGATATCAAATTCAGCTGTTTTAAATGGAGGAGCCATTTTATTTTTAACAACTTTAACTTTTGTACGATTACCAATAATATCGGCACCATCTTTAATAACATCAGTTTTACGAATATCTAATCTAACACTAGCATAGAATTTTAATGCTTTACCACCTGTTGTTGTTTCAGGGCTACCGAACATTACACCAATTTTTTCTCTTAATTGGTTGATGAAGATAACACAAGATTTGCTTTTGTTTGTAATTGCAGTTAATTTACGAAGAGCTTGACTCATTAAACGAGCTTGTGCACCCATAAAACTATCACCCATTTCACCATCAATTTCTGCCTTAGGTGTTAATGCTGCAACAGAGTCAACAACAACAATATCCACAGCACCACTTCTAACTAATGTTTCACAAATTTCTAGTGCTTGTTCGCCTGTATCAGGTTGTGAAATAAATAAATCGTTAATGTTTACTCCAAGTTTTTCAGCATAACCTGGGTCAAGTGCATGTTCGGCATCAATAAAAGCAGCTGTTCCACCTAGTTTTTGTGCTTCGGCTAAAATATGTAATGCAACAGTTGTTTTACCAGAACTTTCTGGACCATATACTTCAATAATTCTACCCCTAGGAACACCACCAATTCCAAGAGCAA
>JAZNIS010000074.1:0-2048 GCA_045577635.1 Clostridia bacterium | reverse complement strand
TGGCCTCCGACTTGGTGCAGATATGGTTGTTGAAGACAAAGTAGTACTTCGTGGAGCAACAGCTGTATTAGACAATAATGGTAAAATTGTTGGAGATGTTGAGTTAGTTGATAACCTAGGCAAATTCAATAATAATGGAACTGTAACAGGAACAATTATAGTACCAGAAGTATAATAAAATTAAAGAAGAATACTGTAAAACAGTTGTTAAAATTAGTTAAATTAAAATAAGTTTGGTTAAACAAAACAATAATTTATTTATTGTTTATTTAATGGTTTATAAATTGATTAAAACTCTTAAATTTGCTATAATTTTGTAGATAAAATTTAGGAGTTTTTTTATGCTTGATTGTTTAAACGAAGAACAACTTAAACCTGCCATTGACACTGATGGAGCCATACTTGTTACTGCTGGTGCAGGAAGTGGAAAAACTCGCTTACTTACCGAAAGAATTAGTTATTTAATTGATAATTGTAAGGTTGACCCTTACAATATTTTGGCTATTACTTTTACTAATAAAGCAACAAATGAAATGAAGGAAAGAATTTTAAAGTTTTGTCCAGATGCTGGTGCTAATTTATGGATTTCAACATTTCATAGTTTATGTGCCAGAATTTTAAGAGAAAATATTTCTAATTTAGAAGGGTTTAATAGGTTTTTTACAATTTACGATACAACCGATAAAGATAAACTTATTAAAAAAATTGTAACTAATTTAGGTTTTGATACCGATAAGGTTAAGGAATTTGCTCACGAAATAGATAAAGCAAAAAATATGGGATTTGACCCTGATGAATATTATAAGCTTATTGAATATAAATCTGATGCAATAAACATTAGGCAGGTTTATTACGAATATCAAAACGAACTAAAAAACAACAATGCGGTAGATTTTGATGATTTGTTAGTAAAAACATTAGAACTTTTTAAAACCTGTCCAAATGTGCTTGAACACTATCAAAATAGGTTTAAATATATTCATATTGACGAATTTCAAGATACAAACCTTGTTCAATATAAACTTGCTAAAATGCTAGCAGGTAAACATAAAAACATTTTCGTTGTTGGTGATGAAGACCAATGCATTTATGGTTGGCGAGGTGCTAACATTGAAAACATTATGAATTTTAGAAAAGATTTTTTAAATGTTAAATGTTATAAGCTGGAAAGAAATTATCGTAGCACCAAAAACATTTTAGGAGTTGCAAACCAATTAATTAAAAATAACACAGCCAGAATAGAAAAAGTTTTGTGGACTGAAAATGGTGAAGGTGAAAAACCTGTTTATTTCACTGCTTACGATGAAGTTAAAGAAGCTGATTATGTTGCAGGTTCAATCTATAATTTAATTAATAGGGGCATTGAACCTAAACAAATTGCAATCCTATTTAGAATGAGTGCTTTAAGTAGGTTAATTGAAGAAAAACTTTTAAGTTATAACATACCTTATGTTGTTTCTGGTATTTTTAAATTTTTTGAAAGGGCAGAAATTAAAAATGTTTTGGCATATTTAAGGTTAACAGTAAATCCAAAAGATAACGAAAGTTTAAAACGAATAATTAATTTCCCTAAAAGGGGAATAGGTAATGCTAGTGTAGATAAAATTGAACAACTTGCAAAAAATAAAGGTATTAGCATGCTAGAAGTTGTTTTAAATGATTATTCCGAACTGCCAAAAGCATTAAACGATAAACTAGAAAGTTTACGATATGTTTATAACGAAATAAAAAATGAAGACACAAAGTCGGTTTATTATTATGCCGATAGGGTTGTTAAACTTGCCGAAATTAATTTGGCTTATAACAAATCTGATGAAGAAGATGCCGATAGGTTGCTAAATATTTCTCAATTAATGCAATCAATTAAATCTTTTGAAGAACAAAACCCTAATTGTGAACTTTCCGATTATTTAGAAAGTATAACCTTGCAAAGTTCAGTTGATGAAACCGATGATGCTGCAAACTCTGTTAGCATTAGCACAATTCATGCTGCAAAAGGTCTTGAATTTGACTATGTTTACATTATGGGTGCCGAAGAAGGTTTGTTC
>JAZNIS010000073.1:0-3102 GCA_045577635.1 Clostridia bacterium | reverse complement strand
TTCACAGCCCACCACATAACCTTTAAATCTTCTCTAATATTTTTCATATTACCTCTCTATAATTTCAAGTATCTTAACTACAATTATAACAACTTTTATAATGCTTGAAAATCTTAGTTAAATTAATGTTCTTCATAAAGTTTACAAAAGTTACAAAAAAAGTAAATTTGCATGTTCAAAAATACTTTATATACATGTGTAGAAAAGGTTAAAGGACCATTATATGGTAAGTTCAATTAGTTCAACAAATATGATAAATAAAGCATCTCAAGCAAATATGCAAGACGATGTAACTAAATTAGTTAAATATGTAAAAGGTGAAGCTTTAACTCAAGCGCCTGATACATTTACATCAAACGCAAAAAGTTCAGCAGGTAGCGCAGCTATTTTTGAAGGTATTCCTCTTTTAAACTTTTTAAAAAGAAATAAAAAATTAAGTGGTGCAGCAACAGAAGCTATGAAAACTGTTGATGGTAGAAATATAGAAGCATTCCAAAAATTATTAAAAAAGGGTGAAGGAAAATTTACTTCAAGATTAGCAAATTTCATAGAAACAGCAAATCAATCAAAAAGAACATTTGTTGATATTAAATCTGCAACAGCAGCAAAAGCAAAAGCTATAAAAACTGCTGATAAAGCAGCAAAAGCAGCAGAAAAAGCGGTTGCTAAACCAAACTTCTTTACAACAAGAGCAGCAGCAAAGGCTGAAGCAAAAGCAGCTAAAGCAGCAGCTGGTGCAGCAGGTAAACAAATTACTGCAGAAGTAGTTTCTACAACATCTAAACTTGGTAAATTTGGCAAATTTATGAAAGCTTCTGGTGCTAGCTTTATGCTTGCATTCAGTGGAATTATGGAAGGTATTAGTGAAGTATATCCTACATTTAAAGAACTTGGTTTTGAAAAAGGACTTAAACAAACAGGTAAATCAGCAATAAAAGTTGTTGGCGATACAATAGGTTTTATTGGTGGTGAATATATAGGTACTGCATTAGGAGCTGCTGCAGGTTCAGCTTTGGCTGGTACTAAAATTGGTGCAGCAATTGGTTCTGTGGTTCCTGGTTATGGTACAGCAATCGGTGCTATTGTTGGTTGTGCTTGCGGTATGCTTGGTTCATTTGTAATGGGCAAAATTACTAAGAAAATTACTGGTAAAACAGAAAGAGAAAAAGCTGCTGAACAAAATGAACAAAATCAAATCAATCAAATAATGAAAAACCAACAAACAATTGAAGAATTAAAAGCTGAAGCTATTTTAAAATTGCAAGATGAAAAAGCTATGAATAATGGTGAATTAAGCGAAGATTCACAAATTGCATATCAAGCATTGAAAAATCTTCAAGCAACAAATCCATTTGTAGCTTAATTAAAAAATCAAATAAAAGTTTAAACCGTCTTTTTTGTAAAGGCGGTTTTTGTCTTAAAAAGGCAAAATAAAATGCGACATTAAGCCGCATAAGTCAAGAAAGGAATGGTTAGACTATTAATTTAACTGCATTATTACATATATTTGAATACTACGCAAATTTGTGAATAATTGTTAATAATTTTTAACAATTATCCAGAGATGATAATGTTTATAAAGAGGTGAAAAATGAAAATAGGCATTGTTAGTTTAGGTTTAATAGGTGGTTCGTTATTTAAATGTTTGGCTAGGACAAACCATGAATTATATGCAGTTACAACAAATAAAGAAACATTTGAAAAGGCAAAAAAATATTCACCATTTGTTTCAACAGAATTAAGCAGTTTAAAAGATTGTGAGATTGTTTTTGTTGCTTCGCCGATAAATAAAACGGTGGAAATGCTAGATGCACTTGAAAATGTAGCTAATAAAGACTGCATAGTTTTGGATTGTGCGAGCGTAAAAGAATTTGTTATGAAGAAAGAACGTCCGTATAAATTTATTGGCTCACATCCAATGGCTGGCACTCAATTTAGCGGCTTTGATGCTGCCTTTAAAGAACTTTTTGAGGGTGCAAAATGGGTATTAACACCTAAAAATGCTACTGAAGAAGATATTAATAAAGTTGAAAAAATAATAAAATCAACTGGTGCAGAAATAATTATTGCAGACGCAAAAGAGCATGACCATGCCGTTGCTTTGATTAGTCACATGCCGTTATTAATCTCTCAATCTTTGTTTAATGCTGCAAAAGATAATAAATTGGCGTTAAAGCTTGCCTCAAGCGGATTTCGCGACATGACAAGGTTGGCAACATCAAATCTTGAAATGGCTGCTGATATGAGAAAATATAATGATAAAAATATTGCTAAAGCCCTTGATATGCTTGCTTCTTCAATTAATGAATTAAAAAATACTAAAGTTCCAGAAGTTTTTGCCGATATAAAAAATATGAGATCGAGCATGTACTCGAGCGAAGGGAAAAACATTTTTTAGTATTATCGGAGAAAACAAGGCAGAAGGAGTATTTTTAGATTTTCAGAAAAAAGGCAATAAAAAAACCGACTGAAATCGGTTAAGTTCACTATATATCAGAGAGAGGAATCAGAGAGAGAAAACACTTATTTATCACATTTGGTAAGTTAAATTATTAACATCCTCTAAATATTCAATGCCACATGCTTCATTTTTTATATCGTGTAAAACGTACACTTTTAACATTTTGTTACAAAGTGATTTTGTAAAGCAAAAAACAAATGCTAAAAAATGTGCTATTATTGAGGAAGGGAGCTATAAACATGCAAAGCAAATCAAGATTAAATGAACCACACAATCTTCCTGGCACATTAGTTTGCGTTGAAGGTATTGATGGTAGTGGAAAATCAACACAACTTGCTATTCTTCGTGATTGGTTAAAATCATTAAAGCAAGATGTAATATTTACAGAGTGGAATTCTTCTGACTTAATTTCACAAACAACAAAATTAGCAAAGAAGAAAAATTTATTAAGTCCACGAACATTCTCGCTTTTGCACGCTGTTGACTTTGCAGATAGACTTGAACAAGTTATCATCCCTGCATTAAAAGCTGGTTTTATAGTTCTTGCAGATAGATACGTTTATACAGCATTTGCCCGTGATGTAGCAAGAGGCGTAGATAGAGATTGGGTTCGCAGAGTATATGGATTTGCTGTAAAACCT
>JAZNIS010000072.1:0-8637 GCA_045577635.1 Clostridia bacterium | reverse complement strand
AAATTTATAATAAAAAACAAAAATCATATAAAGTGGAAATATTATCTTTTAATAATATAACTGACCAACATTTTTTAGGTTATTTTTCTTTATTCGTTTTGTTTGCTATAACTTTTGATTTATCAAAGGTAAGTATGTTTGTTGTTTTTGTTTTAATAATGATTATGATTGCTGTTGTTTATGTTAAAAACAAACTATTTTATATTAATCCCTTTTTAAATATTTTAGGTTATAACTTTTATAATATAACCTACAAAATTATTGATTGTGAACAAACTAAACAAACCAGAATTTTTTATAAGGGAAGTTTAAGTAAAAACTTTGTTTGTTGGGTAAAAATAAAAGATGAAAATTTTAGTTTTGTAGATAAAACAAAAATGAAAAAAAATAAAAGCGAATAATTGCTTTTATTTTTTATTGATAAACTTTATTTTTCTTATAAAGCATAAGTTTTTGAAATATAAAATCCAAAAACAGTACAATCACAACGGCAAAATAATAAACTAGTGCTGATAGGTAGGAATTGCTTACTACAATAATGTTATAAATATTATGTTTGCCATTTAAGTTAAGTCCAAAAAATGAAGTGTCAAAAATGATATTAATTACAAGCGGTATAGTAATAATTACAAGCGGTTAAGTTATCTAATTAAGTTTTTTGATTGTTCAGGATTGTCTTTTAAAAGTTTAATTCCTTTTTCCATAAATTTTTCTAAACTGTTGCTTCTGTAAAGTTTTCTAAAAAGTTCAATAACTGTTTCGTCATTAAATTTTGTTGTGTAAAAATAGTTGTAAGCAGGTTTTTCATCACAAACAGGTTTTAGTTCGCTAAAATAAATTATAGGGTCAACAGCTATTTCTGAAAATAACCATTCTAAATGTGGTGTTTCAAAAGTTTCATCTTTTGCATCTTCAAAAACCTCTTTCCAAACCTGAAACCAATAAAAGTGAACAAGTTCGTGTATGCAAGTTGCAAAAGTTTCTTCGGCTGTTTTTCTAAAATTAACATCAAAACTATCACTAATTAAATATCTAGGGCAAACACTATTTAAATTAATTTCAGCAGTAAACTGTCTAATTCCATTGTAACCAATTTTAAATATTTTTTGAAATTCGGTAGCTACTAAATTTGCATTCTTGTTCCAAAATTCCTGATATTCGTTAACCCTATTTTGCATATCGTTTAGTTTAGAGTTGTAAATAGGGGTAACAGTTTCGGCAATAATTTGCTTTCTTTCTTCTTTTGATTTTCCTTGTAATTTTTTTAAGTCAATATTAAACCTTAAAGCAACACCACTGCCAAACATTGTTTTTAAATCTTCATCGGTTTCTAGAAATGAAGTAACAATATCAATTTGATCTTCTAATGTTTTTACTTTAAAGTTAACTTGTGGTTTTCCGTACATATAACTAGTTCCTTAATTTTATTTTTTTTGTAAATATAATCCACTGTTAAATTATACAATAATTGCTATGTTTTTAAAATTAAAATACCACATAAAATAAAATTTAAACATTGTAACCAATTATCAAATTTGCAATAAATTAAAAAACAGGAATAAAGCAAATTGTTTATTTTTTTGTTATATTAATTGTGTGTTAATGGTAATAAATGTGCCGTTTATGACAAAAAGTAATTTTAAAACAAATTTTAATAATTAATTAATTTGATTTTAATTTTTAATTTAACAGTTTTAATTTTTTAAATTTATCTTTTTAATAAAATAAAAAAGCACTAAATAAGTTATAGTGCTTTTTGTAGTTTTTTAATTTCTTTAAAAATCTTTTTAAAGGTTTTTGTTTCAAAATTAACACCTGCTAATTTAGTGTAATTAAACTGTTCGGTGTAAGCTTTTAATTGTTTGTTGTAGTATTTAGCAACTCCAAAACCAACTATAATTTTTTTGTCTTGTTCAAAAAAATCACTTACTATATATGCTTGAAAATAGTTTTCATTTTGGTCGGGAACTTGCAATCTTTTTTGTACTACTTTATAGTTAACCTTTTCAGCATTTTTATAACAATGAATTAATTTTAATAAGTAATTGTTAAAGTTTTTAAAATTTAAAGATTTTAATGGGATAGTAACAGTTGATTTATCACTAATAATAAACTGTTTGTTTTCATCTTCTTTTTTAAAATTCGTTGAGTTTAACAAATAGTTGTTCATAATAATTTTATCTTTTAAAATTAAAACTGTTGTTCCCGTTGATTCAATGTTGTGTTTAATTAAAGTTTTAACAATTTCAGCATGGCTGTAACTTGTAAATTTTAATAGTTCAACATACGGTTTGTTTTTAATTGTTGCTGTAATTATTTGTTTAACTTTTTCTTGATTAGAATAAATAGTAATGTTTTCAATATCAACACCATCTTTAATAAATGGTAAATAATAATCAATCATATCGCAAACAGCTTCACTATCAAAAAACATTTCGCAATCTTCTAGTTTTTGTTTTGTGTAAAATGTGTGTGAGTTATATTCCCAATCGTGTGGTTTTCCAACCCATTCAACAACATTTTCATCATCTGTTGCTTCCGAATTATATTTTAAATATCTAACAACTTTTCCATTTTCGGCATAACCAAATTCGCCATAGTTAAAATAATCAACATTTCTAAAAAAATATGTTGGTTCGGTTTTAGCTAAATTTGCAATTGAGTTTTGAACTTGTTTAGGAGTGAAATCTTGTGTTACTCCATAAAAAACAAAATCGCCTTGTTTTGTTTGAATTAAAGTAGCAAAACCTTTTTTAAAAACAACATGTTCCATTAATCTATTAAATTGTGTTTGGGTTAACTTTTTAGGATTTACTTTAAACTCATATTTACCAAGTTTGTTGTAAGGTGTTATGTGTTTAGAATAAAAAAAGTTAGAATTTATTTGTGTGTAATCTCGTAGTTGCATAACTCACCCTTATTCGGTTTTATTTTCAGTTTGTTTGTTTTTAGTGGTTTCTTGATTTTTGTTTTTAATTAACATAACTAAATGAATGGTGTTAACAATAACTAATAAACAATTTAAAACAGCAGTGCTCCAAGCAGGAACTAAAAACCCATAAACAGCAAAAATAGCAGAGCCAATCAAATTAAAAACTCTCATTGCAATATCGCCTTTTAAAGTGTCGGTTTTAAAATTCATACCTATAAAAATTAGTATTGTTGCTATTAAACCAATAGCTTCTATTAAAACACTTGGCATATTTTTCTCCTTGATTTCCATAAATTATACCATAAAGAAAACTATTGTTTAAATAAAATAAAGTGGAAATTACTGTTTCCACTTTATTTTGTATTTATTTTAATTCGTTTCCAAGTTGGCTACAAACCGTTTCGGTTAATTCAAAAGCTGATTCTATGCAATCTTCAATTTTATTAATTCTTTTAACTTTATCTTTTTTGCTATCAACAACCTTTCCATCTTGCACAACAATTTCAGCTTGTGCACTTGCATCAGCAACACAAAGTTTTAATAGTAATTTGTAATCATCAACAGTTGCGGTGTATTCTGTGTTAAATTTGCCACTTGCCATTTTTTGTTTAACAGTTTGCATATCAACAGTAAAGTTGTAATTTCGGTCTTTTGTTTTAAAAAATGGTTTTTTATTGTGGATAAGTGCAACCAAAATTCCTTTAACTTCTTCTTCGGTGTAGCCCATTTTAATAAAATCATATTTATTTTCTAAAATTTTTTCTGCAACAGTTTGAGGGGTAATTCCTCTAATAAACATATGGTTAAACATAAAAGGTTGTAAATCAGATTTATAACTAATAAAGTCATCATGATGGGCAATTAAAAATAATAATTTACTAATTTCTTCTGGTGAATAACCTAATTGGGTTAAAATAGGAGCCGAAACTTCTGCAGATTTTATAGAGTGTCCGTAAAAAACTTGTTGTTTTGTTTTTTCGTTAAATTTAGCAACTTGTGGTTTAGCTACATCATGGAAAAAGGCAGCAACTTTCAACATTTTAAATTGTTCTTCGGTTAAACCTTCTGGCTTAATTCCTTCAACAGTTTTTAAACTATGCATTAAAAGGTCGTAGCAGTGATGACTGTTGTTTTGTTTAAATTTAAACATGGTTGCAACTTGTGAACCAAGTAAATTTTCAAGTTCTTCCTTTGTTAAACCACTAAAATATTCCACCACCCTTGGGTTAACTAATTGGTTTTCAAATTCTAATTTAGAAATCATATTAACAACTCCTTATTTTTCAAGCTTAATTTTAGTATAAATTTTTTCAGCAATATCATAAATTTGTTCACTTTCAGTTTTAGTAAAAGTTTTAATTTTACTTTCGGCAGGTTTTCCCCAAATATTAAAAATTTTAGGACCTATCCAATAACCATATTTGCAATTTTTAAAAAGGGCTTGGCTAATTGACTTACAGGCGGCTTCTGGTTTTAAAAATAAAATTTTCATTGGATATTTTATAATTGCCTTAATTATTTTAGGGTAGTTTCGGGTAATGTTAGTTAAAGTTATTCCAGGGTGAGCAACAGCATAACTGATGTTGTGTTGTTTAAGTAATTCAAATAGTGAAAACATTAAAAATCGTTTTGCATTTCCATAGGTTTTACTGTCGGTTTTGCACTTGCTAAAATCAACATCTGCAATATTTATTTTTGAATATTTGTGTGCAATGCTACCAACTGTAATAACTTTGCCATTATTTTTAGATAAATTTGGTATAAGTTTTTTAACTAAATAATATTGTGAAATAAAATTTATTTGAAAAATATTATCAAATCTTAAATCGGTTGTTTTTCGGGTTATTTTATAAGCACCAGCATTTAAAATTAAAAAATCTATATTGTAATTTTTTAATTTGTTGCAAGTGTTTATTACTTCGTTTAAATTTTCAAGGTCGGTTTTAAAAATATCTATTTTAATGTTAGGATTTTTTTGTAATAGCTCTTGTTTTAATTGTTCGCTCAACTCAACATTTCGGTTAAGTAAAATTAAGTTCGCATTAAGATTAGCAAAAGTTTGGCAAAGTTCTTTACCAATAACACCGGTTGCTCCTGTTATAGCAACAGTTTTTCCTATTAAATTTTGATTGTTTAAACTAAAAACTGCGGTTGATTTCACATAAAAAGTATAACACAATTTTTTTTGTTTTTTAAGTGGTTTATAAAAAAATAATAAAAAACACCTATAATTAGGTGTTTTTGTTATAAGTTAAATTTTGATTTATCGTAATCAAACATAATAGGACAGCACATAGATATTGCTAAAAATGGGTGATTATTATTGCTTTCTAATCCGTAAGCCAAATTAATAAATGCCGAAATGTTAACACCACTTGTAACAACTAAAACTGTTTCGTGGTTTTCGTGTTTTTTAATAATATCTAGTAATACAGATTTAACTCTTTCTTGACAATCTTTCCATTCTTCTTTTCCATTATAATCTTTTTCATTAAGTCGTTCGTCTAAAATAATGGGTAAGTTTAAGTTGGCATTTATTATGTTTGCTGTTTTTGTGCATCTAAAAAACTCTGATGAATAAATTGCAGAAATCGGGTTTTTAGCATTTGCAGTTTCAATTAGTTCTCTAACTAAATTTGCATCTTTTTCTCCAAGCAAGGTTATGTCATCATCTTGGCTAAATACAGTTCCTTTTTTTCGGTTTGCATGGTGGCAATAAATTATTTTCATATAATCTCCTAATCTTTAAAAACGGGTAAAAGCTTATCGCTTAAATATTCGCCTTCAAACAGTTCAATTTTTATTGCTGGACGGTTGTCAGTAACACTTGCATTGTAAAAATCGTCAATAGGGTCTAACATAGAATTAATAAAGTTTTCCTGATTGCCCCTTTTTCTCATTCTTTCTCTAATTTCTTCAACACATTGTTTGCTATGATAAACCAAACAATAAGGAGTGCCACTGTTATAAATCATTTCCACCATTTTAGGGTTTGGTGCAAATAATAAAATTTTATCGGTTTCGTTTAAATAATAATTAAACCTTTTAAGCATATATTCGTTTGTGTCGGCTTTTGCTTCGGCTTTGTTTCGGTTACCTTTTAATCTTTCAAATTCTTCATCGGTTAAATTTTGGTAGCCATATTTATACATTGCCTTTTCATTATCTAAATCAACAAATTTTTTGTTAGTGTTAGCAAGGTATGTTTTACCTACACCTGGCACACAAACAAACACCCTAATATCTTTTAATTCCATTAAAACTCCTTTAATATTTATTTATTGTTAATGTATCTTTATATTTTAAATAAACAATATCTTCAATTTTAAAATCGTTAAATGTTACTTCGTAGTTGTTACCAATAACAATTGGGTCGCCATCTTGCCAAAATGCTAAAAGTTTAACGGTTATGCAGTGTTCAAGTAACGATTCAACCAAACCGTTAATGCTTTCAAACTCATCTTTTTCATAGTTTAATTTGCTGGTTTTGGTTCTTTCAATAACATCGTAAATGTTTTGTGAAAAGGTGTTTTCGTAAGTTATTACTTCGTTGCCATTTTCATCGTAATTAATAATTTTTCTTTTTTCACCTTCGTAAGGGTCGGTGTTATATAGCATAGAAGTCATAAGGTCGTTATTTTCTTGAATAAATTTTTGATATTTTGTCATAGCTGCAATTCGTTCTGGTCGTTTTTCGTTTTCTAAAAGTAATCGGTTAATTTCAGGATAAACTTCTTCATGCATTAGCTTGTTTTTTTCTTCTTCGCTAATATCTGTTCTGTCTAACACAGCCGAAGTTAACTTTCTTTCAATTTCGCCAATATTTCCGTTTGTTTTTTCAACTTCTGCCCATAACAATTTTTGTTGTTTTTCATAGTTTTTAAATCTTTCTTTATAGTCAGGTTGTTCTAGTATGTTTTTTATTTTATAAAGTTTATCAAGTTCTTCGTTTTGTAGTTCTTCCTGTAATTGTTTCCATGTTAAAGTTCTTTCGTGTTCTTGAAATCTGCTTACAACCGAACCACAATCGCAGTGCATAGCTGAACAAGCATAAATATTAAAATCTTCTAATCCATAAATGTCGGTAAATTCACTATCGGTAATTCGTTCAGCAAAGGTTGTGTTAAAACAGTTATTAATAACTTTAATAACCGTTTCAGGTTCAACAGTTTTAGGTACACAATATAAGTTTAATTGACACATATTACTTACCACCTTTGGTTTTTTTATTATTTTACATTACTTTTAATAAAAAAGGTAATATATATTAAAAAGTTTGTTAAAATTTATTTATTTATATAAAATAAATTATAGAAAAAATTTAAAAGGATTAAAAATGCTTAAATTTATTGAGGTTAATAAAGAAAATGTTGAACTAGCTATTTCAATTCAAAATCAAATTTTCCCTAATGAAAATGGTAGAGATGAATTAGAAGCAACTGTTAATAGTGGAAAAACCAACCGTATGAGATTTTTAAAATACTGGATTGCATATTTAAATGATGAACCTGCTGGAATTTGTGGTATTACCGAATATTTTGATTATCCGGAAGATTGTTTTTTAGGTTGGTATGGTGTTTTAGATAAGTTTAGAAGGCAGGGTTTGGGTAGAAAAATGTTTAATTTCTGCAAAACTGAAGCTGAAAATTTAGGATATAAAACATTAAGATTGTACACCGATGAAATTGATAATAAAGTTGCTGTTATAACCTATAAGAAATATGGAATGTTTGAAGAAGTTTATAATAACAAAAACGATAAAACAATTGTTGTTGGTAGAACATTAATTTTTTCGTTACCACTAAACGGAAATAAACTTGTTAAGTGGAACGATAGAATGATTTATTTAGCAGAAGAAGATGAAGCCGAAGCAAAATATAGAAAATAAAGGGTTATTATGATTATTACAGTTACAGGACACTCTGGCAGTGGTAAAAGTACTTTATCGGTGCTGTTAAGTGTAAAACTTAATTTAAAGTTAATAGATGTAGATGAGATTGTTGCTAATATGTATAATGATGATGTTATGCAGGAAAAGTTAAGGGAAACTTTTGGTGATGTTGCCGAAGGTGAAAATGGCAAAATTGAAAAAAGGTTGATTAGTAAAATTGTTTTAAATAACAAGAACCTTTGGGATAAACTAGATAAATTAACTTGGAATTATTTAGAAAGCAAAATTGATGAACAATTAAAAGAGTGTAATAATAATGCCGTTATTGATTATAAGTTTGTTCCTTTAACAAAGTATTTTAATATTGCTAACTACAACATTTTGGTTGAGGCAAAAAATGATAAGCTAAGAGAGCGATATTTAATTAAAAGAGATAAAATTGATAAAATGGTTGTTGCAAAAAGGGATAGTTTTAGTCCTGAATATAGCCAACACGAATTTAGTTTTGTTGTGTTAAACAACTACACCCACGATTTTGTTTTACTTTGTGAAAGTTTGGTAAGGCAAATTAAAAACGAAAATTAAAAAAACACCAGAATTTCTGGTGTTTTTATTTTTTTATTTAATATCTCTTTCGTAATCGCTATCACTAATTGTGTAGGTTTTTTGAGTAGAGAAGAAGTTTAATATTTTTGTTGAACCCCAACCAATTAATGCAAGTAAAATGAAGTATACAACACCAAACCAAGAAAGTGATGGTTTAGATTTTGTAAATAAATCAATAATGGTTGCACCAGCTGTCATGGAAGTAACA
>JAZNIS010000071.1:0-8675 GCA_045577635.1 Clostridia bacterium | reverse complement strand
ATAAGGGAAAAGATATGAGTTTAGAGTTAAAAATTGTTTTAGGAATTTCAATTACTCTATTAATTTTGTTAACAATTGTTTTATCTAGCAGAAGCAGAATTAAAAGAGTTTATAGAAAATACTTAAATGTTGGAAACCAATCTAATTTAACAGGTGGACAATTTGCTCAAATTGCATCTGAGCAACTTGACCTTAATTTACAATTAGGTGTTGCTGATGGTGAATTAGTTGATGCTTATAATTTCAAAACAAGAATGCTTATTATGAGCAGAGCCGTTTGCAATTCAGCTAGTTTAGCATCTTTAACAATTGTTGCTCATGAATTAGGACATGCACTACAACATTCTAAAAACGACCCAATGTTTGGTTTATCACACATTTGGAGCAAGATTAACAGATTTACAAAAAAATTTTTTGTTCCATTTTTAGTTGCTGGTGTTATTACCCTATTCTTCAATATGGGATTAGCAACAACCTTCCTTTGGATTTCACTTGGAATTTTTGCATTTAATATTTTTGATAAAATTTTTAATATTCCTGTTGAATATAATGCAAGCAAAAGAGCATTATGGTATTTAAAAGAATATCATTATTTATCACCTTCTGAAATTGGTAAAGCTAAAAAATTATTAGGTATTGCAGCACAAACATATATTGCTTCATTATTTGATGGCATTATCATTTTTGGTGATAGATTAAACAGTATTTTCAACAAGAAAAAATAGGAGTTATATAATGTACGAATTATATTGGGAA
This sequence comes from Clostridia bacterium, assembly GCA_045577635.1. Lineage (GTDB taxonomy): Bacteria > Bacillota > Clostridia > Christensenellales > UBA1242 > UBA6345. The sequence continues at coordinate 7,919 of JAZNIS010000071.1, read as the reverse complement.
TATTACATTATGGGCATTATTTTACTACCAGCAATTTTACTTGCTATTTATGCCCAAACCAAAGTTTCAACATCTTATGCTAAATATTCTAAAATAGCTTCAGCAAAAGGTATTACAGCTGTTGAAATGGCAAGATTGCTTTTAGATTGTGCTGATTTACAAAATGTTGATGTTATTAGAGTTAATGGCGAACTAACTGATTATTATGACGACAGAAAAAAGGTTGTTGCATTAAGTGCTTCAACCCACGATTCAACAAGCATTGCAGCACTTGGTGTTGCTGCACACGAAGTAGGACATGCTTTACAATATAAAAATAATTATTTACCTATTAAATTAAGATCAATAATTATTCCTATTGCAAAATTTAGTTCAACAATGCTTTGGCCATTGGTTTTGTTAGGTTTAATTTTAAACTTTGCAGCAATGCCTGGATCAATTATTGGTGATATATTTTTATGGAGTGGCATTATTGTTTTTGGTGTTGCTGCCCTACTTGATTTTATTACATTACCTTGTGAATTTAATGCAAGCAAAAGAGCTCTTCAAATTTTAGAACAAGCTGAAATTTTAACACCTGCTGAAACACAAGGGGCTAAAAAAGTTTTAAGTGCAGCTGCATTAACATATGTTGCAGCACTACTTAATAGTATTTTAAACCTTTTAAGATTTGTGCTGGTTGTTTTAATGCATTCGCGAAAAGATTAATAAAAACAAAAAAACACTTGGATTTCCAAGTGTTTTTTATTATTTTGATAAACCTTTTTTTGAATCAACAACAAAAGTTTGTTGATTAATAATTCCTGCCATAGCAGCAGTTTTTGTAACAGGTGAAACTAAATATTCATGTTCACCTAATTTTAAGGTTTTTAAACCACTAACAACTTTGCATGCAGCAGTAAAATTAGATAAATTTTGTGGATTACATTCTTCGTAATAAGCAGAATTTTTAACTTCGCCTTCTAGTTTTAATCCTTTGCCTTTATAAAAAGTAAATTCAATTAATTTTCTAGATGGAGCAATAATTGTTTGATGAACAGCTGAATCTCTACCATCTAATTCATGTGCTCCACAAATTTGAACCATTTCTTTTTGTGGTAAAAATACTTTTCTTGATTTATCTGGATCGTATTGAAATTTTTCGTAAGCTTCATCAATAGCTTGAACTCCTAAAACTAATCCTAAAACTTGATTATAAACCACAACTTCATTTTCTGGTTTTACACCAGCTTTTCTTAATTGTTTTTGCATTTGTTTGTCTGGTTGTAAAACACCTTCTTTTATGTGCATTTCAACATTTGTAACTAAATGCTTGAGAGAGGAATAACCTACTTCTTTTTTTCTGTTTTCAAACCATTTTACAACTTTATTCATAGTTATTTCCTCCTTTAACTTTATTACGAAATTAGTATAACAAAGAAATACTAGAATTTCAACCCCCAATTTTTATTTTTTTCTTAAATTCAAGCCATAAATTAAAATAATTTAATAATTTATTTTATTTATTATAAATTAAACTATTTTTCCTTAATTGCAGTGCTACAATATGCTTTAAAATCACTTCTTTGAATTGTAATTCCATTACTAATACAATCGCCATTTTTATTAAATAAACACTGTTTTGCCTCACATTTAATATCAATATTTTTATTGTGTCTAAACGGATGATATTGTGGTGCAATTTCAAACATTGTTTTGCTAACATTTTGTTTTTGTTCAGCTGGTAAATCTTCATTTTTTTCATAGGTTGCACAAGTTAAATTATGTTTTACCACAATCCCCTTTGCAACACAGCCAAACTCCTTATTATAAACACAATCTAACTTTTTACATTTTAAATCCATAATTCACTCCAAATAACTAATATTTTAAGTAGTATGGCTATTTTTAAACAATTTAAAACATAATTAAATTGACAATTTAAATTAATTACATTACACTTTTAATACAAATAAATAAAAAGGATGAGAGAAAATGAAAGTAATTTTATTAAAAGATGTTAAAGGCTCTGGAAAAAAAGGTGATGTTGTTAATGTTGCCGATGGATATGCTGCTAACTACTTAATTCCTAACGGACTTGCAAAATATGCTAATGCTACTAACCTAAACTTAAACAATCAAGAAAAAGCAAGTGAAGCTCACAAACAACAAGTTATGCTAGACGAAGCAAAAGCACTAAAAGCTAAACTAGACAATTTAAATGTTTTTTTAACAATTAAATGTGGTGAAAACGGTAAAACTTTTGGTAGTGTTACAAACAAAGAAATTGCCGATAAATTAACCGAATTAGGTTATAATATTGATAAGAAAAAAATTGATTTTGCACCTGTTAAGGGTTTAGGATTATATACAGTAAAAGTTAAACTACACCCATCAGTTACTGCAACAATCACTGTTGAAATAAAACCATTATAACAAAAAAAGAACGATTAAATCGTTCTTTTTTTATTTGTTTCTTTTAAAAACTGATTTTACTGTTTGCCTATCGTTAATTAAATAGAATGTGTTTATGTATAACAATATAAATAAAATATAAATTGGTAAATACAATCCATATGGAATTCCTAAAATGCCAGCTTGTATATCACCATTAGGCATAAAGTACATAGGGTCTCTTTCCATTTTTAAAACAAACACAACAAACAAAGCATACAAGAATATAACAACAAAACATATTGCTTCTTTCCAAATTTCATAATACTTAAAGTTTGTAAATTTAAGTGTGATTAAACTTATTGACATAATTAAAAGAAGTGCATGTGTAGAAATGGAATATAAATTTTCAAATAAAATATATTTATTATTAAATCCCACACCTGGACAAACAAAGAAAATTGCTGAACAAAGAAGTGCCGATAAGCTTGCAAAATTGTAGAAAAACTTTTTATTTACAATTACTGAAAGCATTAAAGAAAAACTAGAAATTGCACACCATGGTCGTGGAATTAAAATCCAAACTGCTTGCCTAAAAGTAAGTTCATTAAAATAAATTTTAAACCTTACAAATCGCATCATAACTTCAAAAAACAAAAGAACAGATGCTAGTGTTATTATTATAATTTTTCTGGCTTTTTCTTTGTTATTCACCTTTTTATAAGCAAAGGAAATAGCTAAAATTACAGCAACACAAATAATCATTGTAATTATGTGAAGTAATCCCCACCTGCCATTTATAACAGGATTATCTATTAAAGGTTTTTCTGCCATACTAAACAACCATTCTTTAAAAGTCATAATAAAATCTCCTTTATAAACTATATCAAAAATAGATATTTATATCAAATAATAAACAAAAAAAAGAACGATTAAATCGTTCTTTTTTATATCACACATTAATTAAATAATTTACCAAATGCAATCAAGTTTAATTATTTAAGTTCAACAGTAGCACCAGCTTCTTTAAGCTTAGCTTCCATAGCTTTAGCTTCTTCAGCAGGAACATTTTCTTTAACTGTAGCAGGAGCACCATCAACTAATGCTTTAGCTTCGCCAAGGCCTAAACCTGTAGCTTCTTTAACAGCTTTAATAACTGCTAATTTGTTAGCACCAACTTCTTTTAATACAACTGTGAATTCTGTTTTTTCTTCAGCAGCAGCACCAGCAGCACCAGCAGCAGGGCCAGCAACCATCATTTGAGCAGCAGCATTAACACCGAATTCTTCTTCTAATTTTTTAACTAATTCGTTAACTTCCATAACTGTTAACTTTTTGATTTCTTCAACTAAATTTTCTAAATTTGCCATTTTAATTATCCTCCGATATAAAATAAATTAAATTAATTAATTATTCGCCTTTTTTAGCGATTTCATTTAAAGCACGAGCAAGGCTTGAAACAGGTCCTTGTAATACACCAAGTAACATAGCCACCAAAACTTCTTTTGTAGGAATTTTTGAAAGTGCTTCAACTTGTTTAGCATCTGCTAATTCACCATTAACATAGCCAAATTTAATTTCCATCTTTTTAATGTCTGAAATTGTATTGCAGAAAATTCTTGCAGCAGTAACTTCATCTTTTGCAAATGCAACACTGGTTGTTCCTTCAAACATTTTTGGGTCAAAATTAGTAATTCCAAGTTCATTTAATGCTCTAACCATTAAACGGTTTTTGTAAACTTTGTAAACAACATTGTTTTCTGTGCATTCTTTACGAAGTTTTGTGTCTTCAGCAACACTAATACCTCTGTAATCAACAAAGATAACACTAGCAGCATTCTTGAAATTTTCTTTAATTTCTTCCACTAATTGCTTTTTAACTTCTATAGCTTTCATTAAAATCCTCCTTATTAAACTTTTCGCATTTTGTTTTACAAAATTGTAAAACGAATTGTGCAATTTGCACTTTTTGTAACTTGTTAGTTACTATTGTAATGTGTGAGGATTTAAAAAACTCTTTCGCCACCACAACAAGTAAACGAAAGAGTTTGAATAATTAATATTATAAAAAACTTTTTGTTTACCTCGGCAAGATTTACTTTTATACTTGCTGTCTTTGGCAAGACTTTTTTAAACCGATGTTAGTATATATTATTTACCTTCTAATGTCAAGAACTAATTTAAAAAATATTAGCTTTTTATTAAGTTTTTTTAAATAATTTATTTGGGTTTAATACATATGTAAATAGCCCCATTTGTAACAATTACACAAATCAAATAAGTTACAAATAAAATATGATTTCGTGTTAATTTGGGGCAATTTTAAGCTTTAAATAGTAATTTGATAAATTAAAAAGAAAAAAGTACACAATTTGTGTACTTTTTTATTATTAACTACATAATTTTGTAATCAACTTTAATTCCAGGTCCCATTGTAGAACTTAAAGAAACAGATTTAATGTATTGACCTTTTGCTGCTTGTGGTTTTGCTTTAACTAAAGCATCCATTAAAGCATTGAAGTTTTGAGATAGTTTTTCTACACCAAAACTTTTCTTACCGATCATTACATGGATAATGTTGCTTTTATCTAAACGGTATTCAACTTTACCAGCTTTAACATCGTTAATAGCTTTAGTAACATCTGTTGTAACAGTTCCGCTCTTTGGATTTGGCATTAATCCTTTTGGTCCTAAAATTTTAGCAATTCTACCGATAACAGGCATCATATCTGGAGTTGTGATACAAACATCAAAATCTAACCAACCTTGTTGAATTTTTGTGATCATATCTTCTGCTCCAACATAGTCAGCACCTGCTTTTGTAGCTAGGTCAGCATTATCGCCTTTTGTAATAACTAAAACTTTAACACTTCTACCTGTTCCGTTAGGAAGAACTACTGTTCCTCTAACTTGTTGATCTGCATTACGGCCATCAACACCAAGTTTTACATGTAATTCAACTGTTTCGTCGAATTTAGCACTAGCAGTTTTAATACATAAATCTAATGCTTCTTCTGGAGCATAAAGATTTGTACGACTAACTAATTTAGCACTTTCTAAATATCTTTTTCCTTTCATATTTTCCTCCTTGTGGTTTTACCGAATAAATTAAAAATTTTTTACTCTCCCACTTATTCAATAACGGTTACACCCATGCTTCTGCAAGTACCTTCAATCATGCTCATAGCATGTTCAATGTCTTTTGCATTTAAGTCGGGCATTTTTAAAGTAGCAATTTCTTTAACTTGTGCTTTAGTAATTTGTGCAACTTTGTTCTTTTTAGAATTAGCTGAGCCAGATTCAATTCCAGCCGCTTTTTTAATAAGAACTGCTGCAGGTGGTGTTTTTAGCACGAAGTCAAAAGAACGGTCTGCATAAATTGTAATAACAACAGGGATAATGAAACCTGCTTGGCTTGCAGTACGTTCGTTGAATTCTTTAGTGAATGCTGGAATGTTAATTCCGTGAGGTCCTAAAGATGAACCTACTGGTGGACCACTGGTTGCCTTACCTGCTTGTAATTGCAATTTTACAACTGCATTAACTTTTTTATTTGCTGCTGCCATATTTTCCTCCTGCCATATTGGCCTTTGTGGTTTATAACAAAATGCATAAAAAATTTACATTTCTCCCACTGTATTTTAAACAAACCTAATGGTTTAATTAAAATTGAATTAATTAAATAACTTTTCTTACTTGGTCTAAACCTAAATCTACAGGTGTTTCACGACCAAACATTTCAACGATAACTCGGCATTTTTTGCCTTGAGCATCAACACCAACAACGGTGCCTACAAAACCATTTAATGGTCCATCTAAAACTTCAACTTTATCATCAACATTTAAATCAATGTTAACAACTTCAATTTTTTCTAAATGCATTTTTCTGGTTTCTTCTTCGGTTAATGGAAGTGGACGACCTTTTGGACCTACAAACCCTGTAATACCTCTAGTACGGGTTACAGCATGCCAAATATCATCGCCATAAATCATTTTAACATAAATATAACCAGGCATTACTTTACGAGAAACAACTTTTCTCTTGCCATTTTTTTCTTCAACAACATCTTCCATAGGAATAACAATGTCAAAGATTCTTTCTTGAAGGTTATATTTTTGAATAACAATTTCCAAGTTTTCTTTAGCTACATTTTCGTAACTAGAAAAAGTGTGTAAAACATACCATTTAGCATCTTTTTTTGCTTCTTGAATTCTTAATTCTTCTTCGGTATATTCTGGTTGTTCGGTTTCGGTTGTGATTTGAGCAGCTTCAACTTCTGGTTGAACTTCTGCTTCAACTGTAGTTTCTTCTACTACATCAGTTAATTCTAAATCTTTTTCTTCCATGGTTTAAGCTCCTGGGATGAATGTATATAGAAAACTTAATAATCTATCAATGCCGAAAAGCACTAATGTAAAAATAACTACAACCGAAATAACGATACCTGTGCTTTTGCACACAGTTTTAAAACTTGGCCAACTAACCTTTTTTAACTCTGAAACAATTTCTTTAAATTTTGTTACAAGTTTGTTAGGACCTTTTTTTGTGTTTTTATTATTTTTTGCTTTAGCCGAAACTTTTTCTTTACCCTTTTCTTTTTTTGTTGGTTCAGAAATTTGTTCGTCTTGTGTTACCACTTCAACTTCAGCTTCAGCACCCATTTGTTTTTTTGCCATAATATTTCCTTTTAAAAACTATTTGGTTTCTTTATGAAGAGTGGTTTTTTTGCAGAATTTGCAGTATTTTTTGAATTCAATTCTGCCTGGGTCATTCTTTTTATTCTTTTGTGTTGCATAGTTGCGATTTTTGCATTCTGTGCATTCAAGTATAATATTTTCTCTCATTGTTGGCCTCCAACTAAAATTAATAGTAAAAACAAACAAAAATGGAATATTTGAAGTTTGTTTATGCCTAAAAAAATAGAGCCGATTGCTCTATTTAATTATTTACTGCAATTATTATAATATATAACTAGAATATTTGCAAGTACTTTTATAAAAATTTAATTACACTAAATCGTTATTTTTGTAGGATTTAACACCAAAAAACAACAAAATGGCAGGAACAACTGTCCAAACAATTAAACTAATTACATCAACTGCTTCCATTGTTGAACTAAACACATCTACATAAGCAGTTGAAAAAGGTGTAAAACATTTTAAAAAGTTTAAACTTTCAACTGATAAAGCAAATGTAACAACAAAATATAATGCAACAGCAATTAAAATTGCAGACATTACAGAATATTTTTTATGAGCAAAAGTTGCAATTGCAAAACTTAACACCCCTGCTTGAAGTGTTACAATTGTTACTAGTAAAGCATATAGAAAATATTTTAAAACATTAAATTCGCCATAACCCCAAATAAGTAGTGCTATTAAACCAACAATTGTGTTTACTAAACTAAATATTAAAAGATTTATAATTAACCTTATAAATTTATGTTTTAAAATTTCTGTTCTTGATAAATTTTGAACATATAAAATTTCGTAACTGCCATCTTTAAAGTTTCCACAAACAAGTTTATACCCTAAAAACATAGCAT
>JAZNIS010000070.1:0-35493 GCA_045577635.1 Clostridia bacterium | reverse complement strand
AGATATGAAAAAGGCGAAAGAAATCCTAAATAAAAAATATTCAAAAATTTTAGAAGATGAACAAAAAGAATTTTTAAGGGTTTACGATGCTACAAGCCCTGAAGAAGTTGTTAAGTATTTATATGATAATAATGTAATTGTTAACGAACTAAAAACCGATAAAATTGGGCTTGAGGAATATTATATTAATCTTATGGCAAATGATGGAGGTGTAAAGTAAAAATGGATTTTGAAAAAAATACTTTTAAGAAAAGAATAAAAAGCATGCTTGGTGTAGATTTTAAAAGATTATTAGTTTCACCTTTGTTTTACATTATGATATTTGCTTCATTTGTTATGCCAATATTAATTTTGGTTATGACCACCATGATGGATGGAACAGTTAGTGTTAATCCTCAAACAGGGGAAGAAACCATTATGGAAGGGTTTAAAAATGTTTGGCAAATAATTGGCTCGGTTAGTGGTGGCGAACAAGCAATGGCTATGGATATTACAAGTATGTGTAATATAAATATGATGTTCTTTTTTATTTCGGTTTTTGTATGCCTGTTTGTTGGTGAAGATTTTAGAAGTGGGTATGTGAAAAATTTATTTACTATAAGAAGTAAAAAAGATGATTATGTAATTTCAAAAAGTATAGTTTGCTTTATTGCTTGTGCATGTATGATTTTGGCTTTCTTTATTGGCTCAATGATTGGTGGAGCTATTGCTGGACTATCATTTACATTAGAAGGAGCAACTGCTCTAAATGTTGTTATGTGTGTACTTTCAAAAATTTTATTGGTTGGAATTTTTTCATCTATTTATGTTCTTGCAAGTGTTTTTGCAAAACAAAAATTATGGCTATCATTAATTGTGTCATTTGCTATTGGAATGCTTATGTTTATGATGATTCCTATTATTACCCCGTTAAATAGTACGGTGATTAATGTTATTCTTTGTTCTGTGGGTTCTGCTTTATTTGGGTATGGAATAGGTGTTGCAAGTTATTTTATATTGAAAAAATCAAGTTTAATTTAAAAAGGATGTTAATTTATTATGAAAAAAAATCAATTTGTAATTTTAATTGTTTGTGTTGTGGCTGGTTTGTTATTTTCATTAGGGATGTGTATGGCTTTAATTGAGGAGTGGGAATTATTTGAATTGGGAATTGTTACAACTGCAATAGGTGCAATTGCTTTGCTTTCATTAGGAACTATTGGCTATATAAATACTGCACACAACAGAAAACCAATAAATTGGAAGTTTGTTGGTAAAATTTCTTATGCTGTGCTATCAGCATTGGTTTTTGGATTAGGTATGGCTATGATTATGGCATGGAACTTAATTGCATGGGGATTAATAGTTGGTGTTGCAGGTTTAATCATGCTATTATTTTTAATACCTATGTTTTTTGGTTTTAAAGAATAATAAAAACATAATAAGATAATTTTTATATTTTTTTAATTTTTGATTTGTTGAAAATTTTATTCTATGTTGTAATGAGTGTAATATGAATATTGATTGGAAGAAAATAGGGTTAAATTTAATATATCCACATTTGGCAGTGATAATATGTTTGTTACCGTTGTCGGTTGCTTTTTTAGTGTTTTCTTTAATTTATTTGGGCACGGAATCTATAATTGCAATAATTTCATATTTGCTTGCATTTTATGTTTTGTTGGTAATTTGTTTTAGAATTCCCAGAATAATTAATTTTTTTAAAGAATTTAAAAGGGACAACAAATATTTGCAAAGGTGGTTTTCTGATGTTAATTTAAGGATTACAGTGTCGCTTTATGTTTCATTTATATTTAATCTTGCTTTTGCTATTTTTCAGTTGGGACTAGGTTTTTATCATAAGTCATTTTGGTTTTTTTCACTTTTTGCATATTATATTATTCTTGCTGTTGTTAGGTTTTACTTGGTTAATTACATCCGTAAAAATCAGGTTAGTCAACAATCTGAAACCGAAATTAATAAGTACATTTTGTGTGGTTGGGTTTTGTTGTTTATAAACATTGTTTTAGCCGGTATTTTATTTTTTATGATTTATTTCAACCGAACATTTTATCATAATATGATTACAACAATTGCAATGGCTGCATATACTTTTACAGCTTTTACTATTGCAATTGTAAACATTATTAAATTTAGAAAATATAAAAGTCCTGTTTATACTGCAACAAAATGTGTTTCTTTAATTGCTGGTGCAGTATCAATATTAACACTTGAAAGCACAATGCTTACAACTTTTGGGGCAGAAGCATCTCCGTTGTTTAGCCAAATAATGCTTTCTTGCACAGGTGTTGTAGTTATAGGGTTTGCTATAACAGTTTCAATAATTATGATTGTTACAGGAATAAAAAGTAAAAGAAAAAACACTTTAAATTAATAAAGTGTTTTTTTTATTATTCTTTATTTTCTTTGTTGGTTGGCTTTGTTTGTTTTTTAGGTGTTTTAACAAACATAAACACAATAAGAGCAATTGTCATAAAAATTGTTGCATAAGGGAAGTATGCTTTGTAACCAAGCCAGTCCATAACAAAACCAATAATGATAGGTGTAATACTTTGAGCTATTTGGCTAGCAGTGTAGTAATAACCTGTGAATTTACCTAAATTTTTATTTGTGCTAAGTTCAACAAACATTGGGTAGGAGTTAACATTTATAATTGCCCAACCAACACCTGCAACTGCAAATAATAAAATTAAAATAATACCAAATTCTTTAACGAATAATGCTGCAAATAAACTAGCAATCATTAATCCTAAACCTAAAACAATGCTGTATTTACGACCAATTTTTTCAGTAAGTTTTCCTGCTGGTAAAAATGCAAGCAAACTAGCAATGGCAAGCACACTTGTAGCAAGTCCCCAACTGTTTGTGTGTAATACATTTTTTGCATATAAACTACCAAAGGTTTCAACTGCATTAAAAGCAAAGTACCATAAAAACACACTAAAAATTAGTAGCCATAGGTTGCATTTGTCGGTTTTTCCAAGTGGTTTATCGTCGGTAATGCTTTCTTCGGTTTCGCTTAATTTTTCGCCTTCTGCCATTTCTTCTGCCATTTCTTCGGCTAGTTTATTTTCTCTAATTTTTAAAACTAACACAACTAATGCAACAAGCATTAAAACTGAAACAATTATAAATGGCCATAAAGTTAAATCTCTAACTAAACTAACACCATCTTCTAATTTTTTAGTAAATACAATGGTAAGTAATGCACCAATGATTGCACCAATGTAACCAACAAAGTTAATAATTGCATTTGCTTGTGCTCTTAATGGCTTTGGTGTAACATCTGGCATTAAAGCAACACTTGGGCTTCGGTAAACATTCATGGCAAGTAAAATTAAACCCATCATAATGGCAACACCAACTAAACTGTTTTTAATATATAGGAAAGGAATAAAAGGGAATAACATTATTGAAAGCCCTGTGCCTATAATTATGTAAGGCATTCTTTTTCCTAATTTAGAGTTTGTGTTGTCGGATATTGCACCAAACAATGGCAACATAAATAAAGCTAAAATATTATCTAATGCCATAATAATACCTATAATGTAGTTATAATCACCTGCACCATAGGTTGATTTTAGCAACTCTTCTAAAAACATTGGGCAATAGTAGTTGTAAACTTGCCATAACATTAGTATGGTAAAAAACGAAAACCCAATATAAAAAGTTCTTTTTTTATTAAGTTTTAACATGTGGTTCTCCTTAAAAATTTCTAGTACAACCTAATTGTAGCAAATTGATTTATTTTGACAAAATAAAAACAATAAATTTTAATAAATTCACAGTAGATAGTAATTTTGTTTAACTTTAAAAACTCTTATTATTTGGTAATTAAAAATTATTGTGTTAAAATAATTAAGATGGAATTTAATAATTTATATAAAGATTCAAGTTTAAAGTTAATAATTAGTAATGATATAAAGGAAAGTATGTTAAACCATGCCTACCTTTTGTGTGGTCAGGATGAAGTTTATTTAAATTATCTTGCTAAACAATTTGCAAAACAAGTGTTATGTGAAAGTGAAGGTTGTAATAATTGTAGCACTTGTTTAAAAGTTGAAAAAGCTGTTCATAGTGATGTGTTGTTTTTTCCAAAAGATAGCAAAAAGGGTTTGGTGGTTGATGATATTAATGAAATTGTTGAAAAAGCATATATATATCCACTAGAAGCTAGTAAAAAAATATTTGTTATAAATAATTTTGATTTATCAACAGTTCAAGCACAAAACAAACTTTTAAAAACATTGGAAGAGCCACCAAAAACAAGTATGTTTATTTTAACATCAACTAATCCGGCAAACATTTTAAACACTATTAAAAGCAGATCTAAATCAATTAATATTCCATTACTTTCGGATTTACAAGTTGAAAATTTTATTTTAAAAAATTCAACTTTAAAACCAAGAGATGTTAAAACCTATGTTTCATCGGCACAAGGAAATTTAACAAAGGCATTAAAAATTGTTAACGATGCAGATTTTATTAAAATTAAAGAATTGTGTTTTAACACTGTTTTAAAATTAAATGGCAGTGGTGAAATTTTAAGGTATTCTAGTAAAATTGCCGAATATAAAGATAGGGTTAATGAAATTTTTGATGAAATAAGTTTAATTATGCTAGATGTTTTATATGTAAAAACAGGCATTACCGATAGGGTGATTAATAAAGACAAAATTGAAGATTATCAAAAATCGGGTTTTAGTATTAAAGCATTAAAATTAATTCATTCAAAAATTTTAGATTCTCAAAACAAACTAAAAAGTAACTGCAACATAAATGCGGTAATAGATGGCTTTTTAATTAATATGTTGGAGGTTAAACATAAATGGAAGTAGTAGGAGTTAAGTTTAAAAATAACTGTAAAACTTATTATTATTCACCTAATGGTTTAAAATTAGCTGTTTCTGATAAGGTGGTTGTTGAAACCCCTAATGGAAATATTATTGCTGAAATTAGTGAAAAAAATAAAGAAGTTGAACCAGAAAGTTTGGTTGCACCACTATCTAATGTGGTTAGAAAAGCAACTAATAACGATATTAAAACAATGCAAAAGTTGGAATCTAGATTAGATGAAGTGGTTTCTGTAACAAAAGATTTAATTGCTAAACATGGTTTAGATATGAAACTTGTTGATTGCGAATTTACCCTAGATGGTCAAAAAATAGTTATTACATATGTTTGTGAAGATAGGGTTGATTTTAGAGAACTTGTAAAAGATTTAGCAAGTAAACTAAAAAGCAGAATTGAATTAAAACAAATAGGTATTAGAGATCAGGCAAAAATTGTTGGTGGAATAGGCAATTGTGGCGAAGTTTGTTGTTGTTCAAGATATTTAAACAACTTTGATAAAGTGTCAATTAAAATGGCAAAAACTCAAAATTTAAGTTTAAATCCAACAAAAATTAGTGGTGTTTGTGGCAGATTAATGTGTTGTTTAAGTTACGAAAACGAAGTTTATTCTGAGGTTACAAAACAAATGCCTAAAATAAATAGCAAAGTAAAAACACCAGATGGTGTTGGTACTGTTGTTTATAATAATCTACTAAAAAAACTTTGTGATGTTAAGTTTGAAGGTGACGATGTTGTTACCAAAACTTACGAATTAAAAGATGTTAAATTTGATGGTAAAATTGAAGAAGTTGAGCCAGATTACTCTAATGTTAATTTTGTTAGCGAAAACGATACAACCCCAGCTTTTAAAGTTGAGTTTGGTGGGTTGGAAACCGAAGAAGAAGTTGTTGAAACTGCCGAAGAAGTTGGCAATAATGAAACTAATGTAGAAAATAATAATCCTAAATTTAACAGAAATAAAAAGAAAAAATTTAAAAAACATTTTAAGAAAAATAATAAAAATAATGCTTAAAGATAACGAACGATTAGACGATTTGCAATTTAATAATTTGTTTATAATTCAAAATCCTGATTTATATTGTTTTACTTCCGATGCTGTTGAATTATGTAATTTTGTTAGGGCAGGGGTAAAAGATAGGATTGTTGATTTGTGTAGTGGCAGTGGTGTAATTGGTATTTTAGCACAAGCAAAAACCAAGGCAAAACAGGTTTATTTGGTTGAAATTCAGGAACAATTGGCTGATATGAGTTTAAGAACTGTAAAATATAACAACTTAAACAACATTGAAGTTATAAACAAGCCACTTCAAAATATTCATAAACAAATAGGCTCAGGTTTTGAAGTGGTTGTTTGCAATCCACCTTATAAAATTAATGCTGGTGGCGAATTAAGTGAAAGGCCGGAAATTGCTATTTGTAAACACGAAATAACCGTTAATTTAGAAGAAATTGTTAAAGAAGCAAGTGCACTACTTAAATTTGGTGGAAGGTTTTATACTGTAAACAAAGAAGAAAGATTAACCGATTTATTTTGCTTAATGAGAAAGTATGGAATAGAGCCAAAAGTTTTGAAAATTAGAAAAAGCAATAAGGGTGCAAATGTTATTTTAGTAGAAGGAAAAAAAGGAGCTAAAAGTGGATTAACAATCCAAGTTTAATTATGCTTTATTTAGTTGGAACACCTATTGGTAATTTAAAAGAATTTAATAACTATGCAGTAGAAGTTTTAAGTAATGTTGATTATATTTTGTGTGAGGATACCAGAACAAGTTCGGTACTATTAAACCACTACAACATAAAAAAACCATTAAAAAGTTATCATAAATTCAACGAAAGAGAAATGGTTGGAAAGGTTGTTGCAGATTTAACTAGTGGTAAAAATGTTGCTGTTATTTCTGATGCTGGAATGCCTGGAATTTCGGACCCCGGTAATATTTTGGTTAATGCTGTTAAGGAAGCCGAATTGGAATATACAGTAATATCGGGTCCTTGTGCATTAATTAATGCTTTTATTTTAAGTGGATTTAGTGCTCCGTTTAGTTTTATTGGTTTTTTGCCAGAAAAAAATAAAGATACACAAAATTTGCTTATGCAATATAAAAATGTTAAAGGAAGTTTAATTTTTTATGTTTCCTGCCACAACATTGATAAGGATTTTAAAACTCTACTAGATGTGTTTGGTGATAGAAATGTTTGTATTGTTAGGGAAATTACTAAACTGCACGAAGAAAAAACCTTTACAACTTTAAAACAAGGTTATAACGGTGATAGAAGGGGCGAGTTTGTTTTAATTTTAAACAATGTTGAAGAAGAAAACGAACTAAACAACTTAACCGTTAAAGAACATTTGTTGCATTATATTAATAATGGTTTTTCTAAACAAGATGCAATTAAATTTGTTTGCTCCGATAGGAACTTAAAAAAATCGGAAGTGTATAAAGTTGCAATAGAATTGTAAAACAAAAAACACCTAAATTTAGGTGTTTTTTTATTTTCTTTTTAATTCTTCATTTTCTCTTTTTAATTCTTCGTTTTCTTGTGTTAACTCTTTAATTTTTTGTTTAATTTCATCTTGTTTTTGAGTTGAAACATAAGGAATTTCTGATTTTAATAAATGGTCTTTAAAATATTTAGATAAAACAATTTCCCTATATAATGGTTTTGCTGATCTAAAGAAATCCATAATTGTTTTTGTTCTTAAATCATCATTAAAAACATTTATGCCTTTTGTTGTAAACGAAAAATGGTCTATGTAGGAAATCATGTGTTCAACCGATTTCCAGCTAGTGGCATGAAACAAATGTTTTTGTTTTTCATCGGTATAAGTAAAATCGGTTATTTTATGGTCTAAACAAATAGCATCAATTCCAACACTTGCAACATTTGTGCAGTTTTTTCGTTGGTCATCAATAAGTAGATCAATGCCAAATTGTTTGCAAAAAGTGTGCTTATTTTTGCAACCTAAAATTAAAGCATCGTATTTAACATCAAATCTTTCTAAAAGTTCTAGTGTTGGACCTTTAAGAAGTGCTGGTCGGTTTGAAACAAAAACAATTTCGTGTCCTTTTTCAAACATTAAATTAATAACTTCAACACTATCTTTATAAGCTACAAATTTTGAAGGGTTTATAAAAGGAAAAATCTTTTTTAAAACACCTTTTGTTGGAATAGGTTTTGGTGATATTTTGCTAAATTCTAGTGTTGTGTCGTTTTTATCACCCAAATGTTGAACACTATTTAAAAGTTTGTAAATTATTGAATTGTTAGTAAACACTGTGTTATCAATGTCAATAGCTATTTTCATACAACTATTCTAGCATAATAATTTACAAAAATAAATAGTAAAATTTTAAATAATTTTACAAATTAAACAAGCAGTTATAATGCCTATAAAATTACTAATTAAAACAACGGGTATTCCGTAGGAAAACTTTTTAATTTTTGTTTGTGAAAAATAAACAGCTGTTATGTAAAATAATGCTTCGCTGCTTCCTGCAATTGCCGAACCTGCTCTGGCCAAATAACTATCTGGTCCGTAGGTTGCAAATATATTTTCTAGAGCGGCTAAACTTCCACAACCACTAAAAGGTTTTAATAAAACTAATTGTGTAAGTTCGGTTGGTATCCCCACAAAATTAAAAATAGGGGAAAGCAAATTGCCTAAAATTGTGTTTAAACCACTAACAGTAAATAATTCAATAGCTATAAATATTGCAACTAAATAGGGAAAACTTGTTAAAATTAAATCAAAACTTGTTTTTGCTCCAAAAACAAAACTTGAATAAGCATTGTTTTTTTTAAATATGGAATAAACAATAATTAAAATAATTAAACAGGGTATTAAAAATGCCGAAATATTCATTATTTTTTCTTTTTTAACCTTTTAAATTTTTCACATATTTTACACAAAATAACACCCGTAAAAGTGCTAACAAATGTTGAAATTAGTGTTGGCAAAATAATATTGTTAGGATTTAAACTTCCTGCCGAAACTCTTAAACCAATTACTGTGGTTGGAATAATATCTAAACTTGTTGCATTTAAAACCAACAGCATAATCATTCCACTAGTAATAACATCTTTGCCTTTGTTTAAACCATTAATTGCTTTTATTCCACTAGGGGTGCAGGCATTACCCATTCCTAAAAAATTGCTTGTTAAATTAATGGCAATTTCGTTTTCGGTTTCCTTATCGGTTTTCCCAAAAAGTTTATTAATTAATGGTTTTAAAAGTTTTGCTATTTTTTGGTTTAACCCTGTGTCTTCAACAATTTTTAATATTCCTAACCAAACAGCATAAATTGCCCACAATTTAATTGTTAGAGCTATTGCTTTTTCCGAACCTGATAATATTGTTGAAAAAGCTATATTGCTATTTTTAAACAACATAATTCCCAGCCCAACAATTACAAAACTTATCCAAACAAAATTCATAAGTTGTCCTTAATTTTTATTTTAATATTTTTATGTTTAATTAAAATTGTTTATGCTTATAATTTAATTAAAAAATTTGGATTTACAACAAACTTTTTGTGTGGTATTATTAATTAGTAAAAATTAAACAATAAAGGCAAAAATATGGATAAAAATTATTATATTACTACTGCCATTGCTTACACATCTGGTAAGCCACATATTGGCAACATTTACGAAATTATTTTAAGTGACAGTATTGCAAGGTTTAAAAGATTTGAAGGTTATAATGTTTTCTTTCAAACAGGAACAGATGAACATGGCCAAAAAATTGAAGAAAAAGCAAGTCAAAAAGGTTTAACTCCTAAACAATTTGTTGATGATGTTGCAGGTGTTATTAAAAATTTATGGGATAAGGCAAACATTTCCTACGATAAATTTATTAGAACAACCGATGAATATCATGAAAAACAAGTTGAAAAAATATTTAAAAAGTTGTTAGACCAAGGCGATATTTATTTGGGAAGTTACGAAGGGTTATATTGTACTCCTTGTGAATCTTTCTGGACAGAATCTCAATTAGTAGATGGAAAATGTCCTGATTGTGGCAGGGAAGTTAAAAAGGCAAAAGAAGAAGCTTATTTCTTTAAAATGAGCAAATATGCTGATAGATTAGTTGAATATTACAACCAACATCCTGAATTTGTTTTACCTGTTTCTAGAAAAAATGAAATGGTTAATAACTTTATTAACAAGGGTTTACAGGATTTATGTGTTTCCCGAACAAGTTTTAAATGGGGTGTTCCACTAAACTTTAACAGCAAACATGTTGTTTATGTTTGGTTAGATGCTTTAACAAACTACATTACAGGTTTAGGATATGATGTTGATGGAAATCATGCTGAAAACTATAAAAAATTCTGGCCAGCAGATTTGCATGTTATTGGTAAAGATATTGTAAGGTTCCACATTATTTATTGGCCAATTTTCTTAATGGCACTAGGTTTACCACTTCCTAAACAAGTTTATGGTCATGGTTGGTTACTTCAAGATGGCGAAAAAATGAGCAAATCAAAGGGTAATGTTTTATACTTTGACGATTTGGCTAGTGTTTATGGTTCAGATGCTGTTAGATATTATGTTTTAAATGAAATGGGCATGGAAAACGATGGCCTTGTTGGTTGGGAATTAATGACAGACAAAATTAATTCTGACCTTGCTAATGTTTATGGTAATTTAGTTAGCAGAACAATTGCTATGGTTAATAAATACTTTAAAGGTGAAGTTGAAAACAGGGTTGTTTCTTTAACACCTGAAATTGATGCAAACTTAAAAGAAGTGGTTAAATCTGCATACTCAAAAGTTTCTAAAAACATTAATGATTTAAAAATTTCCGATGCTTTAAGCGAAGTTATGGCTATTTTCCGTAGAGCAAACAAATATATTGATGAAACTTGCCCTTGGGTTTTGGCAAAAGATCCTGCAAACGAAAAATATTTAGAAACTGTTTTATTTAATTTATGCGATGCAATTATTGTGGGAACAACATTACTTGAACCATTTATGCCGGAAACTGCACAAAAGGTTGCAAAAATGTTTAACACAAAACTTCGCACAATAGAAGAAATTTCAAACCCTGCATTTGTTAGTGAATATAAAGTAACTGATTCACCAGAAGTTTTATTCCCAAGATTTGATATTAAGGAAATTCAAGCAAAAGCAGAACAAATTAAAGCAGAACAAATTAAGGAATTTAACAAAGAAAATTCTGTAAAAGTTGAAGAACCTAAAAAGGGTAAAGAAACAATTGAATTTGATGCATTTGAAAAAGTTGAATTAAAAGTTGGAACTATTTTAAATAGTGAAAAAGTTGAAGGAAGTGATAAACTTCTTAAAAACACAGTAAAACTTGGCGAAGAAGTTAGAACCATTGTTAGTGGTATTGCAAAAACTTATAAACCAGAAGATATTATTGGAAAGCAAGTTGTTGTTGTAACAAACCTTGCACCTAGAAAACTTAAAGGTATTTTAAGTGAAGGTATGATTTTATGTGCTTACGATGACGAAACTAAAAATTTGGCTCTTGTTAGCCCAATTTCAAACTTTAAAGATGGCTGTGAAGTTAGTTAATGGAAAAATTTATTGATACACATTGTCATTTAAACGACGATTATTTATTTGCTAATGCCGAAGATATTATTAATAATTTTAAAAATGATAACCTACAATATGCTTTTGTTGTGGGTTATGATTTTATTTCAAGTAAAAGGGCAGTAGAATTATCTAACAAATATGAAACAGTGTTTGCAATAATAGGAATGCACCCTTCCGATGCTGAAAAGTGGAACGATGAATTTGAAAATTTTTTACTAGAAAATTTAAATAATGAAAAGGTTTTGGCTGTTGGTGAAATAGGGTTAGATTATCATTATGAAAATTTTAGCAAAGAAAAACAAAAAGAAGTTTTTGTTAAGCAGCTTGAAATTGCAAACAAATTAAATCTTCCAATTGTTATTCATGTTAGAGATGCGATAGGTGATTTAATAACTATTTTAAACGAAAACAAAAATTTAATTAATAACGGTGGAGTTGTTCACTGCTTTAATGAAAGTATTGAAAGTTATAAACAACTTAAAAAGTTTGGTTTTAAATTTTCGTTTGGTGGTGCAATTACTTTTAAAAATTCAAAAAATGCACCTAAACTACTTGAAACTGTTGATGTTAATGATATATTGCTTGAAACCGATTGCCCTTATTTAACCCCTGAACCTTTAAGGGGTAAAGAAAGAAACCAACCTAAAAATGTTTGGTATGTTGTTAAAAAAATTGCCGAATTTAAAAATATGGATTTAAATGCATTAATTAAGGCAACAAATAAAAACACAATGGAAGTTTTTAAAAAATTAAAGGAATTTTAATGGAAGAAAAATTAGATATAAAATTTAATAAAAACTTTGGTCAAAACTTTATTTTTGATACAAATTTGTTAAAAGCTATTGTTGCTGATGGTGGTGTAAACAAAAACACCGATGTTTTGGAAATTGGAACAGGTGCTGCAACTTTAACAAAAGAAATTGCGGCAGCTGCAAACAAGGTTGTTAGTTACGAAATAGACACTAATTTAACCGATACTATTTCAAAAACATTAAGTGATAGTTTTAATGCAACGGTGGTTTTTAAAGATATTATGAAGGAAAATATTGAAACCATTGAAAATAATTTTAATGGTGAATATGTTATGGTTGCAAATTTACCATATTACATAACAACTCCAATAATATTTAAATTTTTAGAAACTGCAACTCGCCTTAAAACAATGGTTATAATGGTTCAAAAGGAAGTTGCTGAAAGGTTGGTTGCAAAACACAATACGGCCGAATATGGGGCAATTACAGCCGTAATTAATGCAGTTGCAAACACAAAGATTACCAGAATTGTTAAACGAAATATGTTTATTCCTGCACCTAATGTTGATAGTGCTGTGGTTAGAATAGATTTTGATAAAAACAAATATAAAGTTAATAGTTATGAAAATTTAAGTAAATTAATAAAATCGGCTTTTCATATGAGAAGAAAAACTTTGGTTAACAACTTAAAAAGTTCATTTAATTTGCCAAAGGAAAAAATTGAAGAAGCTTTTAATAAGTTGAATTTGCCGATTGGTGTTAGGGGAGAAGCTTTAAGTCCTGAACAATTTGTAAATTTAAGTAATTTATTATTTTAGGTGGTGAATTATGCAAAATTGTATTCAATTAGGTAAATATACAGTTGTTCAACCATCAAAGGAAACTTTGATGCAATATGCTATGGAAACTTTACCTTATGTTAAAAAACCAGATAGTTATATAAACGATAGAAAGGTTCCTTATAACGAAATAGAAGATTTTTTAGTAAGAATGTATAGTGTGCAACGAAACCACTATCTAAACAGAAATTTAACCATTGTTCCTGCTGTGTGGGAAATGGTTACAGATGATTCGGTTGCAGTTGAAAATTTAACAGGTGCACAAATAATTGATTTAGCTTCAAAACAGCCCGATAAATCTATTAGTGCACAATCACAAAAATATAGAAATTGTGTGCCATTTTATTTACAAAATGCAAATGCTTTTTACCTAAAACAAAACGGTGATGAGTTTGTTCATGTGTTTACTAACAAGGTTTTTGGTTTGCCTGCTGAGAGTGGGGATTTAAGATTGTATTTAAATTTACAAGCAGAAAACACTGTTGAATTTTGCCGATTGTTTATGAACAGAAGTAAGAAAATTGTAAATGAAAGTGGTATGCCACTACTTCCTTACTTTAAGTTTGCAGGTAGGCACAGACCAGACCAATTTATTGTTTATTGTAGTTATGAAAATGTTTCACACTACATAGATGTGTTGGAACAAATTAAAAAGGAAAGACCTGATCTGTGTGTTGGAACAGATAGTATGCCTGAAATTTGGGGAACGATTAATAATTGGATTGGTTTTGGCGAAAATGTGCCTAAAAAACACGAAGGTGAAAGTTATACTTCACTTCGTGAAAGTGCCGAATATAAGTTTAAAATTGAAGCAAAAAAGCAAGGATTAACTTTTGGTGATGCCGGATTGGTTGAATTGTATGATAGATGTATGCGAGAATATGATATAGACCCAGATAATTATACATTAAACCTAACATCACCATTAAAATCTAAAGTGTTAACTAATTACAAAAAATAAAAAAAGAACGGAATTTCCGTTCTTTTTGTTTTTTTATTAACTAATCCAAGGAACATCGTTTTCTGTGTCGTTATCGCCATCAGCTTCTGGTTTGGCAGGAGTGTGACCATCTGCGAAAACTCCAACAAATTCAGATTTTTGTTCGCTAGCATGTAAGTCAGTACGGTTTAAATAATAAACTGCATCGGTTTTTCCTTCTGGTGTGTAACCTGCAAGGAAATAAACATTTCTTCCATCGTAGTCAAATACTACATTTGTTTTTGTTTCAGAAGAGTTTACTTTAATTGATTTACCATTTGTTTCAACTGTTTTAACTTCTGGGTTGGTGCTTGTAACATCAACATATTTAATGCTTGTTTCTTCATAGAAGAATAATGTTGAACCGTATAATCCAGCAGGAACAATGCTTGTTGTTCCGGTATAAATAGTTTTTGGTTTTTGACCAACAGTAATTAAATTAATGTTGTTTGAACTATCAATAGCAACCATTTTAGCAGCCTCAAAACTTGAATCTGCATTTAACACTAATGAATAAGTGTAACTAGAATAAGCATAAGAAACACTTGTTTCGTTTACTTTATTTAAAGCTGCAGTTTCTGTTAATGTATATTTGTATAAAACAGCATTACTTGAACCTTTTTCAACACAAGTGTAGTAAAGGTTTCCATTTTTAGCTTCAACAATGTTGTATGTGTTTCCATTTGTTGCAACTTTTTCTTCGCTATTTGAACCAATTTTAACACGAGCAAAATAGTTTCCACCAAGTGTTCCTAATTTGTCGTCAGCTGTAATGTCGCGAGTGTAGTAAACATAGTTGTTAACACCATTAATAACAGCTGTTGAATTGTAATAAGTGTCAGTAGGAATATCTTTATCAACTTTAATTAGTCCGGCACTTGTAACATTGTTGGCCATAACAGTTGTTTTTGGTTTTTTTGCATTAGCATCAATGCTAATTAATTTTTGACCATCAAGCATAACAACATAATCGGTGTTATCTAATTTTAACATTGTCCATTTTGTAGATGTTAAAGTTTGGTCGGTTGTGTATAACACTTTGTTATCGGTTCCATCAAGTTTAATACGGCAAATGTTGCTTCTAGAATTAAGTAGGTTACCATATTCATCAACTTGCATGTTAGGAGTTGCATAGTAAATGTAGTTTCCAAAAATATAGAAACAAGCATTTTCAGTTCCAACAATTTGTGGAACAACAACTTCTGAATTTTTAACAAAACCATTTTCATCATGTTCAATTACATTGTTGTTTACTTTAACACGATAAATTGCACCAAATAATTGTTTACCCCAAACATTGTCTTGGTCTTTAACTAAATTATTATATGTTTGAAAGCCATTAACATAATATAGGTAATCACCCTTAATTACTGCAAGGCCGCCATTTGATGTTGTAGGGGCATCTGGTGATGGTGGATTAGGTAAGCCCTTATCACAACCAGCAAGAATAAATGTGGTTGATAGGAAAAGGGCAACAATCATCAATAAAAACTTTTTCATGTCTTCTCCAAGTTATATAAAAATTATGCTATAACATATTATCAAAATTAACTAATATAGTCAATTATATAATTTATATAATTATATTACATAGATTATTTTATCAATAATTACAAAAAAATGCATATAAAATAAAGTAATTTTTTTAATTATTAGCAATATTTTTATGGTTAAACCTTAAAGCTTATTGTTAAACAATATTTTTTATATAAAAATATCTATATTTTTTCTTTGTTTTGGTATAATAGTGGCATCAATAACAAAGTTTTTTGTTATACTATTAACAAACAACAATATTTTTATATTCGTTGCCAAGCAGGAATTTATTTCTTGCTTTTTTTATAAAAAAACAAGGCAATTGCCTTGTTTTAAACATTAAATTGCATCAAGCATAACACTGTTTCCACTAATTGCATCTTGATACATAACCCAATAACCTTCGCCATTTGGATTGTTTGCATTTGTTGGTAACCATTGGCTATAACTATCCAAACCTTCTGGTGTTGAATTTGAATATTGACCTGGTACACCATAACAAATATATTTTAGTGTTATATCTTCATAAATTAAACCCAACACATAAAAATTTCCATTGTTTTCGTAATCAATTTTAACCCATTTGCTGTTTGGAATTAATTCTTCTAAATTTGTTTCGGCAGGGTAATTGTTAAATAAGTTTTCTATTTGGTTTGAAATGCTTTCATAAAAGGTTTCATTTTCTTCTAGTGTTATAGTTTCCATTTCTTCATCTATAATATTTTTATTGCTTGTAATAAAATTTTCTGGTTCTAAATTGTTTAAAGTTGTTGTTTGATTGTTGTTTAATTGTTCTAATTCAAAAGTGTTAATTGTTTCAAAGTTTAAGTTGTTGTTTATTTCCGTTTCAACATCGCTAATATCAAACATTTCATCTAAATTTAGTGGTTTTTTCTGTGTTGTTTCGGTTTTTGTTGCCGATTGTTTTAAAACCGATAAATTTTCAATAATTTCGCTATTTAATGTTGTGTTATAATCGCTTCCCCAAATTAAAGGGATAACTTTATCGGGTTGGTCTTCCACTAAAACAGCACTAATATTTTCGTTTAAGTTAATGTTGTTTAGTTTAAAGGAATATGTATTGTTGTTTATTAAACTAATATTTTGTTTAAAAATTTGTTTGTTGTTTTGAGCCAAACCTAAAACCAAATTTAAATTTCGTGTAATATTAAAAACTTTTATGTTTCCCATAACCGAATTGTTATATTTTGTTAAGGTTAAAATGGCTGAACCGTTATAGTTTTTAATTTTTGAATTTTTTAAAACAATAATTTTTTTATAAGTGTTCATTTCTCCTCCGGGGTTAAAATGCTTTCTTATAATATATATTAAATTTTGATGTTAAAGTTTAATAACTATTATAAAAAAAAGAGTGTTTTTGTGGTTTTTTGTCTAATTAAAATTATGATAATAACCAATTAAAATTGTGATTTAAACTTAAAATATTTAATAAAACGGTACATTAAATTAATATTTTGTAAAGTTGTGCTTCAAACCTTTTAAAAACTAAAAAACATTAATTTTTTGCTGTTTTATAATTTTTAAAATTAAAATTAAAATATTTTCGACATTTTATAATATGTTTTGTTATTTATTTTTCTTATCTGCCATTATTCTAACTGTAAAACAAATGGCACTTAATTTTTAAGGTGTTATAATTTTCTTGTTCAATCACCACAAAAAATTGGTGGTGTTTGATGTGAAATACTTGATTGGGGGTATTAAAAATTTAAAGTATAAGGAAGTTTAATTATGGAAACAAAACAAACAAAAATTATTTTAGTAGATAACAACGAACAAATGAGAGAAAGTATTAAAAAACAATTAACAAACGATAAAATTTTAATAGTTGCTGATTTTGGCGATGCCGTTACTGCTATTAACTATATTAAGGAAAATGAAGTAGATGTTGTTGTAACCGATATTGTGTTGCCTAACATTGATGGTTACGAATTTTTAGAAGCGATAAATAAGTTGGGGTTAGCAAACAAACCTAAAATTTTAATTTTATCGGCTTTAAGTAACGATAATTTTATAAACAAGGCATTATCGTTGGGTGCAGATTACTATATGGTAAAACCATGCGATGTTTCAGTGTTGGAAGGTAGAATTTTAGATTTGATTTCAACTGAAACTGTTGCCGTATCAAATATAAAAAACATAAAACCTAGAAATAAATATTTAGAAGAAAAAATTACAAATATATTTATTACAGTTGGAATTCCTGCACACATTAAGGGTTATCAATTTTTAAGAGAAGCAATTAAAATGGCTATTGATAACCCCGAAATTATTAATAGTATTACAAAAAAATTGTATCCAAGCATTGCTGAAAGATTTGAAACTTCGGCTAGTAAAGTTGAAAGGGCAATAAGACATGCTATTGAAGTTGCTTGGAATAGGGGAAAAATAGAAAATATTAATGCTTTATTTGGTATTAGGGTTTATTCTAATAACGAAAAACCTACCAACGGCGAATTTATTGCTTTGGTTGCTGATAAAATGCTAATTGAAGGGGCTTAATTTTAATAAAAATAATGTATAAAAATGATTTACAAGAATATAATATCTAACTATAATAATTATCGTTAAACCTAGTTTTATCATACACTAGATTTAAAAACTATTTGTTAGTTAGGAGAAAACATAATATATGGTAAAAAAACAAACATACATTAAATGTCCAAGATGTGAACTTAATTATATTTTAAAAAAGGATAAATATTGTGAAGTTTGCAAACAAGAAATGAAAGCAGGTGCAATTGATGATGATGAACTAGAACTTTATGATGAATTAGAACTTTGTCCTGTTTGTCGTGTTAACTATATTAACGAAGGCGAAACAATGTGTGCTTCTTGTTTAGAAGAAAGTTTATCTATTAGTAAAGATGACGAAGATCCAGATTGGAGAGAATATGTTGATAAATCTGATGAAGATGATGATTTAGATTTATTACCAACAGCTGATGCTGATGATGAAATTGATGAAGAATTAGATTCTACTTTTGCAAAAGATTTAGATGCAGAATTTAAAGATGATTTTGATGAAGTAGATGATTTAGATAATGAAATTGATGAAATTGACGATTTTGATGTTGATCTTGATTCTGATGATGATGACGATGAAGAAGATGAAGATGACTACGAAGACGACGATAATGAGGAAGATGAGGATTAATTGTTAATTAAAAACAAACACAGTTTGTGTTTGTTTTTTTTGTTGTAGAATAAAAATGGTAAATTTTGTTAATAATATTATTACTAATAAGTTTAGGGGTGATGTTATGACAAATGCTGAAAAGTTACAAACTGTTAAAGATGAGATTTTAAATTTAAAAGGTGAATCGGTTAGGTTAATAGTAAATAGGGGTAGGAAAAAGATTGTTAAATTTAATGGAGTTATTGAAAGTGTTTATCCTAGCATGTTTATTATAAAAGCAAACGAAATGGTTGATTTAGAGCGAACAAGTTTTTCTTACAACGATGTTTTATGTGGTGATATTTCTTATAAAAGAATAAATAAGTGTGGCAACTAAAAAATAGTTGTCATATTTTTTTTATGACCCTAGTACACTATTATTGAAGTTTAATAAACGGGGGAATTATTATGGCGATTGAACCAAAATATGAAAGGTTGGTAAGTTCGGAACGAAAAAAATTAGGTGTAACACAATCGGTTATTGAATGTTGTCTTCCAGCTAACGATTCAAATGAGATAAAAAAAGTTATGTGTGCAAATGCAAAAAGTTTTATTTTAAATTCGGAAGCACAAAACGGTGAAGTTGTTTTTAATGGTAATGTAAACTTTCAGGTTATTTATGAAAACGAAAATGGTGAATTTAATGGGCTGGATTACACTGCCGATTTTAAAGATAAGTTTTTAAATGATGAAATTAATATGTTGTCAACCCCTGTTGTTACTAGTTCGGTTGTTGATGTTAACACAAGTATTAGTGGTCAAGATGTAAAAGTTGTTGCTATTGTAGAAATAACTGTTGAAATTATTAAAAACACTGAAAATAATTCGCTGATGTTGGTTAATGGTGATAATGTTTACTACAACACCGACACAATTAAAGTTTCAAATTTTATAGGTGTTTTATTAAGTAAGTTTGAAAATGGTTATGATATTGAAATTAAAGATAATGTTTTAAAGGTGCTAGAAGTAACTTGTTCACCGTATATTGAAACCGTTATTCCACAAGAAAAATTTGCAAAAGTTGTTGGTGGGGCAAACATTGATATTTGTTATGTTTCTAGTGGTGAAACAAATATGCTTCGCACATATCAAACAAAAGTTACTTTTACAGAAGAAGTTGCTTTGGAACAATTAACAGAAAAAAGTTGTGTGCAAAGTTATTTAAATATTAATAATTCCTTAATTAAAATTACAACTAATATTGATGTTGACTATGCGGTTGTTAATTTAAATTTGCCATATGAATATATTGGTTATGCTTTTAATGAAAGAGAAGTTGAAGTTGTTAATGATATATTTTCCACTGAAAACTTTTTAAGAGTTAACACTGAAAGTTTTAACACGGTTAAGTGTGGTGGTAAATTAAATTTAGAAAGTAAGGTTAGTGGAAGTGTTGAAAGTGATGATAAAAGTTACGATGAAGTGCTAGGTACTTGTTGTAACACAGTGACAATTGCAACAAGTTTTATTGAAATGGGTAATCTTATTTTAGAAGGTGTTGCAAGCACAACGGTTTTATATTTTAACAAAGAAACAAATAGTACATATTCAACAGTTGTGGAAATGCCATTTTCGTTGAGTGAACCTGCAAACGATTTAACCGAAAATTTTATGCCCGTTGTTAATGTTTCGCTTGGAGAAATTACAGCAAAAATTAAACGGGGCAGAGATTTGGAAGTTAGTGCAACATTGTTTGTTTACACTGATTTTTACAGTGTTAATCCGGAAGCAGTTATCACTGATATTTCTGTTTTGGAAGATAAGCCAGAATGTGAAGCTGTTCTTACTATTTATGTTGTAAAAACAGGTGAAACAATTTGGGATATTGCAAAACAATTAAATGTTAATCCTGATAGTTTATTAGAACAAAACCCACAAGTTTTATTGCCTTTGGTTGGTGGTGAAAAGTTTATTGTTTATAGGCAACGAGAAATGCAGTTTTAAAAAGTAATTGCTAAATAGTTTGTAAAAAACACCATGTGTAATACATGGTGTTTTTTTTTGTTTTGTTTTTAATATTTAACTTTTATAATTTTACAATAATTTACAATATTCTACACTTTTTTACCGTTAACTATGTACTTTATGACAATAATTAAATGTTTTGGAGTTTAATTATGAAAAAAATAATGTTAATTTTAATTTTGATTTGTTTAATTATTTGCACTGTTGGTTGTTCAAATAAATATGAAGAAAACTATTTAAGAATACATATTAGGGCTAATAGTAATTTAAATGTTGACCAAGATGTTAAATATAAAGTTAAAGATGAAGTTGTTAATTTTTTAACACCAATAATTGCAAAGTGCGATAGTTTTGATGATGTTAAAAACAGTTTAAATTTTAATAAAAACAACATTGAAACTGTTTGTAATAATGTGTTAAAAAACAATGGCTTTAATTATGTTGCAACAGTAAAATTAGATACTGAATTTTTTCCAACAAGAGCATATGGGGAATATGTTTTGCCATCTCAATTTTATGATGCTTTAATTGTTGAATTGGGTGATGCGGTTGGTGATAATTGGTGGTGTGTTGTTTATCCACCATTATGTTTTTTAAATGCAAAACAGTTAAATCAAAATAACATTAAATACAAAAGTAAACTGCTTGAAATTGTTAATAATTTTTTTGATTAAATGTTTTTAGTTTGGTAACAATTAAACAATGTGAGGTGTTTATGAAAAGTTTAAAAATATTGTTATTTTCAATTATTAGTTGTTGCTTTTGTATTTTGTTTTCTGTTATTTACACAGTGTGTTTTTTCTTTGTTGATAAAAAAGAAACTTATGTTGTTTCGGCTGCTGCTGCCGATATTGCCGAAGTTCAAAGAAGGTTAAAGGATTGGGGATATTATAATGGTGCAATTACAGGTGTACTTGATTGGGAAACAGAACAGGCAATTAAATATTTTCAACGAAAACATGGAATTAGCGAAACGGGTAAAATTGATTATGAAACTGCAGCTGCTATTGGGGTTAGTTTAAATTCACAAAGCTCAAATGATTTATATTTGTTGGCTAAATGTATCCATGCAGAAGCTAGGGGTGAAATTTATGTTGGTAAAGTTGCAGTTGGTGCAGTTATTTTAAATAGAGTGGCAAGTCCTGATTTTCCTAACACTGTTTACGGTGTTATTTATCAGCCATGGGCATTTACAGCTGTTCATGATGGGCAAATTAATTTAGAACCAAATAGTGAAGCTTACCAAGCGGCACAAGATGCTTTAAGTGGTTGGGACCCAAGTTATGGAAGTTTGTATTATTATAATCCAGATGTTGCCACATCAAGTTGGATTTGGACTAGAAAACCTGTTGTTACAATAGGTAAACATATTTTTGCAATTTAGTGGGTGAAAAATGAAAAATAAAAGTTTAATTATTACTGCTGTTGTAATGATGGCAATAACAATATTGTTAACTCTTTCGGCTTTAATTGTTTTTATTATTACAACAAACACATATTCTACACAGTTGGAAAATTTGTATAAGCGAAGTTTTTATGAATTAAGTTCTAATATTAACGATTTAGAAGTTGATATGAGTAAATTAGTTGCTGTTAATGATGTTGGAACAAAAAGGGAAGTTTTAACAAACATTTATAATAGTTGCAATATGGCAAACAACAACATTTCAAATTTACCAATTAGCAACAATAAAATTGAAAAGGTTAATAATTTTATTAATACAATGGGTGGTTATACTTATAGTTTGCTAACGAAAGTTAATAACAATGAAGATTTTACTGATTATGATTATGAAAAAATTGAAGAGTTGCATTCGGCTAGTTTGCAATTAATGGCAGAGTATAATGAGTATATTTCAACATTAAGTTTTGATTATAGAATAATTGATGATGTTGATTTTTCAAACACCGACAGTTCAAAATATAATGGTGGTTTTACTGATAGCACTGCAAGTAAAGTTCCAACACTTATTTACGATGGACCATTTTCTGATTCTGTTTTAAATAAAGAAATAAAAGGTTTGAGTTCAACCGAAATTAGTAAAGATGATGCTGAAAAAATTATAGTTGAAAAAATGGGGTGGTTAGGTATTAATAAATTAACATATGTTAATGAAACAAATTCCGATTTTTACACCTACAATTTTACTGTTGAAGTTAAAGAATCTGTTTTATATGTTCAAGTTACAAAACTTGGTGGTGTAATTATTGATATTACAGGTTATGGAACAGGTGGTTTAAAAAATTTAGATACAAACAGTTCTATAAAATTGGCAGAAGATTTTGCTTTTAAATTGGGATATGAACAAGTAAAACAGGTTTGGTATGCTGAAAACAATAACATTATGTATGTAAATTTAGCACCCATTGTAAATGGTGTTATTTACTATCCTGATTTAGTAAAGGTTAAGGTTGATAAAACTTTGGGGCAGGTTGTTGCTTTGGAAGGAAAAAACTATTGTTATAATCATGTTGAAAGAAGGGTTGATGGTGTTGGTTTAACTTTTGATCAGGCACAAGAAAGGTTGAGTAAGGGGTTAACTGTTACAGAAAGAAATTTGGCAATTATTCCAAATAAATTTGTTGGTGAAACAGTGGCTTATGAGTTTATTTGTGGTTGGAAAGATTATATTTACTATATTTATATTGATGTAGAAACAGGCAAAGAAATTAACATTTTAAGGGTTGTTAAAACCACAATGGGTGATTTAATGATTTAAACTAAAAATCCTATTATTATAATTTGTTGCAAAACAAACTAAAATTTTGTATAATTTACGAGTAAAGGAGTAAGTTATGAATAAGGATTGGGATGAAAGCACCCTTTCTTCTTTGCGAATTCACGAACTGCGGGATTTGGCTAGGAAGATAGGTGTTAAGTGCCCAACGGCACTAAAAAAGGAAGATTTGATAAATCGTTCCATGCAAATTTTAAATGGTGAAACCGAGCCATATAAGGCAAAAGATGGTAAAGGCAGACCAAGTAAAAGCGAAAGCCAAATTAATACATTAATGGGCTTTTTTATGCCTGATAAAATTAGCTTTGACGACACCATTAATTTTGCTAGTGACGATTTTGATTTTGCAGTAGAAATGCCACAAGTAGAATATAATGCAACCGAAAATGAAGTGGTTGAAGGTTTATTGGAAATCACTTCAAATGGTATAGGTGTTTTAAGGGTTAATAATTACGAAACAAGTGAAAATGATGTTTTTGTTCACGATGTTTTTATATCGTCAAATAAATTAAAAAGTGGTGACTATGTTAAAGCTTATGCAAAAGTTGTTGTAAACGGAAGGCCAAGAGCTGTAACAAAAATTATTTCGGTAAATCCTGATTTGATTTCGTTACCAAAACAACTATCGGTTACTGTTGCTAATTTTAATCTAAAATGTGGAAGTAATGCATTAATTGTTTCTAATGTAAACAAAACAGATAAGATTATTGATAGTTTAAAAGGTTTAAAAAACACTGTTAATTTTTATGTTTCAGCTTATGAAAAACAACCTGTTGAAAACACTGAAAACACAACATTTGTTTGTGTTAATCCTTATAAACGATTTAAAGATGTTTATTGTGCCTTCAATATGGCTTTTAACAGGGCAAAAGTGTTAAGTAAGCAATCCACTGTTGTTTTAGTAATTAACAAGGTTTCTGCCTGGTTTAGGGGCTTAGAAGCGATTTTGTGCGATAAGATTGATAATCAAATTAAATTAAACACTGTTATTAAAGAAGAAATTTTAAAAATGCTTGATTTGGCAAAGAAAAACAATATTACAGTTTTACTGTTTGATAGTTTTGAAATTGAACCACACATTAAAAATTTCCTACAATATGAATTAAGCCAAGTGGTTGATTTGTATGTTGCAGATTAATTAAGTTAAAAATAAAAAAAAGAAGAACGAAATGTTCTTCTTTTTTTGTTATCTGAATTTTAAGTGACGACGGATTACAATGAATACAACAATTAATCCAACAACTAACACAGATGATACAACAATAATAATAATAGATGTTGTGTTAAGTGGTTCGTTTTTAGTAACTTTGTAAGATGTAATTAATTTATCGTCTGCACTATAAATTTGAATCCAGTATTCTTGATTTCTGGTTAAAGTAAATGTTGAAATTTCGTTAGGACTTTCAGCATTAATCCTAATAGGAGTGTAACCTGTAATACTTATATAGCTTTCACCTACTTGATCATAAATAATTTTAGGGTTATAGGTGATAACAATATCATCGGTTGTTTCTGTTCCAAATTCTTGTGAACTATATAAATAAGGAACTTCGTTATTTACCCAAATTTTAAATGTGAAATAAACCTCATCATTTAAAGCTTCGTTAAATTGACTTAATGTTATTGTGTAATTACCAACACCTAAACTTGCAGGGCTAATCCATAATTCGGTTAAACTTGTAAGTTGGTAGGTTATGTCTGTGTTTTGTTTTAACACTTGAACAACTTTAAAGTTTGAATTTTGTGGAACACTGAAACATGGTAGTGCTATGTTAGGATTAATAATTGTGAAGCAGTGTTTTGTTGTAACTGATTCGTTTTGAGTAATTTTTGTTGAAATAATTACTTCATAGTAACCATGTTCTGTAAATTTGTATTGATAGAAGCTTGTACCAACCCTTTCAGGAGTTATTGGAGCACCATTTAATGTTGCTGTAATTGTAGGGTCGGTAAAGTATAAGTAACGGTTAGTTATTTCCAACACAACAGGATCATTAAATATTTGATTGTTAACAGGTTCGGAATTGTTAATTGTAAACAATACATTGTTAACAAGGTTTATTGTTAATTCGTTGCCTGTTGTAAATGATTGTTGATTACCTGCAAGGTCATAAAGTTTGAATTTATGAATACCAGCAGTTGAAATAGTTAATGTGTTTGTGTTTGTTTTATCGCTGTAAATAGTTCTAATAAAATTATCGTTAAAGTAGTAATCTAGGTAAATTAAGTTACCCCTTAATTCAGGGAAGTTATTTTTTCCTAAATAATATGAATTCCAGTTTAAATCAATTTTTGAAACATTGGTTGTAACAACTCCGCCATCTAACACAAGTGAACCATAGTTACCAGCAGTGCCGGTAGGGTAGGTTGCAGTTAAACCAGAGAATTCTAAACCTTCGTCTGTTAGTTCGTTTACAAACACAATTTCAATATATCTTTCGTAACCGTAGTTACTTGTTCCAAACACTTTATAAATTCTTCTAACTAGTTTGTTTGTTTCAGGTGTTTCTTCACCTTCACCTTCGCCTTCTTCGGCAGCAGGGGCAGCACCACCTTCTCCATCTTCTTCTGCTTCACTATCGTAAACCAAGGTGTATTCAATACCTTTGTTTTTGTTTGCTCTAAGTTCAATGAATTTTTCTGAACCTTGTGGAGCATTGAAAGATTGTTGAGCATAGTAACGATATAACACTTTTTGAACTTCATCTACTTCGTATGTGCTTGTAATAGGTGATGGTCTTAAAATTGTTTCAAAGCCATTATCTATGGCAACAATGTCGTAAACCACAATTTCACCTGATACAAGTTTAAAGTAAATTGTGTGTGCAGGATCGGTATATCCTAAATTGTTTGTAATACTTGCAGTATAGTTTCCTGGTAAGCCAACTTCATATCCGTTAGGAATATTGTTAATGGTTTCAGTAATTTGTTTGCCAGAAGCATCTGTATAAGCTCTGGTTAAATTGATAGTTGCTTCAAACACATAGTTTGTATCCCAATTAACAGTAAAGTTTTCGGTATGAATTGTTGGATTGTTTTTAATATAAGATGTAATTAAATTACCACCTGAAATATTTCTTAATACAATATCAGGTAAAATTTTATTAATTCCAAATAAATATGTTGTTGGAATGTAGTTTGGACTAGATGTTAATTTTTCAACCCTTAAAATAACTTTATAGTATTTAATTGTTCCTCTTGTAGGATTTTGGAAAATTAATGTTCTAACACCATTTGCAATGTTTTGTTCAGTAATTCCTTTTGCTTCAAAATCAACTTCAGGAATTAAAGTGTAAGTTTTGTCTTCTGGTGAAAATTCATAAACTTCAAATAAATATAGGTTTGTTTGATATTGAATTGTTACATTGTTTGCAGTGTGGGTTACATTTTCGCCAACTGCTGTGTCAAACACTGTTGAACTAATGTTATAAATTGCTTTATTAACATCGTTTACACCAATACCTTTATATTCTTCGGTTTTTCTTCCAAATACATCTACTAATTGGAATTTATATTCACCTAAACCAAAGGTGTATTCTTTACCTTGTAAACTTGCACCTGTTGAGTAGGATTTTGTAATTGTTGCTCCTAATGAATCTTGTGATTGTTCAACCCAAACACCATTAGTGAATAACCAAACATGGAATTCTTTAATGTAGGTGCTATCTGTGTCGTAAGGAATACGAACAGTAAATTGTCCATCGCTTTCGCTAATTGCAGGAAGCAATTTTAAAGGTTCGCCAGGAACACGATATGTTACTTCAAGGTTTTCACCTAATCTGTTAATAAAGGTTAAAACCACTTTGTGTCCAGCTGGTGTTTCTATTTGTGTAAATTTTAATTCGTCATTAATTAGTTTTAAGAAATATGACCAATTGTTTGAATCATTTCTATCGTTAGGATTATTTATAATGGTTTTTGTTGTTGTTCCATATTTAACAATACATTTATAGAAATAATCGTTTTTGTAGGTTCCTAAATTATCAATTGAAGTAAATACTAATTCAGTACCTAAAATTTCTGCTGTGCTATAAGTGTTATGTGCATCATCGTAAGGTAATTGTTCAGAAACAGATGTAACTTCTAGTAGGGCAGGGTTGTAAGTGTAGTTAATAATGTTTCTGTTTGTATCAGGGTTGTAGTAAATTCCATAAACTTTATAGTTTCCTGCTTGGTCTCTTTCTACAACTTCATAATATCCTTGACCATAACGGAATGCTTGTGATGGTTGAATTGGTTCACCATCTATACCACCATAACCGATTTGTTCAAAAGCAGAGTTGCTTTCGTTAAATCTAATATTGTTTGTGTTTCCTTCTGCATAGAAATTATCATCGTCAGGAGTAAAGGTTTTGTAATATTCAGGGAAGTCACATGTTGCACTTTTGCCCACTAATCTTCTAACAAATAAAGTAGAAGAATCTAAAACTCCACCTAATTGTTTATTTTGAATAAATTCAAATGAGTCATTTACTGCAAAGAAGTATTGATCCATTCTTTCAGATGATAAACTTGCACTTGCTGCAAATTTTTGATTATCTAATGTGATTAAACTATTATAGTTAAATTGTGGTTTAATACGGTCTAGGGTAATAGTGAATGTTCTAGTAAAGAAGTTAATTGAAGTATTAGAACCATCTTCTAAAGGAATAATATAATCAGCTTCTTCACCCACATATTGAAGTTTTACAGTGTAGGTGATGTTGTTTGTTTTTGAATATAAATAATCTCTATTGTTACCTGTGCCACCTAAGTATGATTTGCCATCTTTTAAATATTCATGTTCATCAAAAATGGTTAAAACATAATATCCGGTTTGTGAAGGTTGTTGTGTTATTGGATCAATTTTATCAGGAATAAATTTTAAAATTTCATCATCAATTCCGCCATTATAAATGGTTGTGGTTGAATTTCCTATTGTTTTTTGAACAATAACTGCTTCTGGGTTAATTTCTGCACGATATTTATCATCGGTTTGTCTAAATCTAAATCTTAAAGAATCGTTGTTTAAACTGCTGAAAGTAATATTTGATGGAGTGTTTGAAGTAACTGTTAATAATTGGTCGGTTCTTTTTTCATCGTTATATTTACTTAAAAATTCACCTGATGGACTTTCGTGAGTAATTATAAAATTAAATGAGTATTTGTTATTATATTGGCTTTCAATACTAACTCTTCTGTCATCGTCAGCTTGAGAAGAACGGTTATCTGAACTATCGTAAAGTGAAACAAAGTATTGTCCTTCTTTAACAAATCTTAAAGCCCTAAATCCTTCTCTTTGTTCAATTTGAACATAGTTTGTATTTGATGTTGGTTCTAAACCAGTGTTATCAAATATAATTATGTCTCTGCCGTTTGCAGTGTAAACAATTTTATATTTTAATTCAAAACTATAATTGTTGTTTGATGTTGTTGCAGTTAAATAGCTTAAGTTTGTTAAACCATCGGTTGCTTGACCTAATGTAACTCTTGAATTGTACTTATCTAGTGGTAAGTAGAAATTAATTGGTAATTTGTTACTGTTAAATATTGTAGGTGAAGCATAAGCTAGGAATTGTTGAATTTGAAGTGCAGTGTAGTAGGTTTCGTATTGATTTAATAAATTTAATTGTGAGAAGTTAAATACAATACCAGAACCTGTTTGATATAACATATCTGAACGGGTTGTTTGATAAACATGAACATCTTCTATGCTAGAATCAATTTCAATAATTCCATTTCTATCAATATAGAAAACATAATATCTAATTAAACTATCTAATTCATAATCGGCAGCATCACCTGAATTTTCATATTCTCTGCGAATTACATACATTCCAGGTTTTGAATAAATAGCATTGTTTGCACCACTAACAGGATTTAAAATTTCGGTAACAACTCTATCAGTATCACCAGAAACTTCTAAGGTTGATAATCCAATTGCTTTATTAACAATTGTTGCTGCTTTGCTAAATGGATAGGTTGGGAATGGTACTTTGTTAACAATGTTAGCATTATAATCTGTAATATAATCGTTACCACTTAACATTGATGTGTTAACGGTTGAGTAATTGTTTGGAGCAAAGTCATAGAATGTGTAAGAAATGCTTTTTACATAATATTCGTCGCCTTTTGTTCCAGGTAAGTAGGTAAATCTTAATTGTTTTGCACTACTTGTTTCACCAAGCATATCTTCATATCCTTGGAAACTGTTATTAACAGGATTTTCTGCATAATAACCAAAAGCAATACCCATAGCATTATCTAAAAACATTCTAACAAAGTTGCTTTTAATGTTTGAGTTTGCAATATTAGTTGAGCTTGTAATATGTGAACCATCGGTAACTGTGTAGTTATAAGTTCTATCATCACCAGAGAAGAACTTTTGAATTGTGTTAGCACCTGTTGGTTCAACAGGGTAAAGTTTAACAGAGTTTACAAAGTTTGAACCTTCAAGTGTTAAGTTTTCAGATCTTTGTTTTACTGTAAACTTTTTAATAGGAACTAGTAAATAGTAAGAATCATCAATTAATTTAAATAATTCTGTTTCAGCTTTTAAAACTGTTTGTAATTTTTTGTTTGCAATATTTTCGTTTTGAACATCGGTATCAACCCTAACTGCTTTATAATCACCCCAAGTAATTGTTGCTTCGGTGTTAACAATTCCATAAGGGTTGCTAATAGGGTCAATTTCAGGAGTGTCGGATTTAGCATCAACAATAATGTAAGGTTTACTTAAATCGTAAACAATATATTTTGTTGCAGTGTTTCCTGCTTTATCTTCCAATTCAAAATAGTAAATATAAGAGTTTTCTTCATCAAAAGCATTTTCTGTTGAAACAATTCCTGAAGAAATTGATGCAAAATCTAATGCATAGTTGCTAGAACTCATATTGTCTGGGTCAACAACAAATTCAGATTCTACAATTAATTTGCCGTTAATGTGTGTTTGTGTGCCAGCTGCAATATTGTGAGAATAAGGAATTTTGTAATAGGTTGTTGTAATAGGTGCACCACTTGCTTTTGGTGAATATGTAAATGTAAATGGTTGGTTAATAATGTTTGAATTGTTAAAGTTTACTGTTTGTGTGTCTGTAACCAAACCATAACCTGTGGTTGCTCCGGTAATATCTTTTCTTTGTTCAATTGGTTGGAATTTAATGTCGCTAATTGGTGTAGTGTCAATTGTAAAGCTTGTTTCAACGAAAACATCGTCAGCATATGTGTAATATAATCTAATAATATATTTTCCGTCTGAACCGTTTCCAATAATTGAACCTTTTTCGTAATCGCCACTTGTAATAAATCCGCCATTAAATTCATATTGGTAATATTCAGCTCTTACAGGTGCTTGGAAGTAAGAAACATCTTCCCAATCTGCTGAAACTGTTGTGTTAACAAAAGCATTGTTGTTAATTTTGTTTGCAGCAGTTTGTTCGGTTGTTTTAAACATTGTAATTTCAGGTGTTGAATTATCAATTTTAAAAATAAATGCTTGAGAGTGTTCTAATTGTGAACCTGCTGTGCTGTTAATGCCAACTTTTGTATATAAATCGTATGTGTATTTAATAATTACTTCATAGTAACCGGTTTTATCTAGATTTGTATCTTTTGTAACATAACCAGTTTCAATTAAGTTAGTAAAGTTTGCATCAGAATAAATTTTGTAAGTTGATAATGGTTGAGTTCCATCAAAATTAAATGTGCTGTAATAATCAAAACTTATAGGGTCTAGGTTTGTTACAGGGTAGTTTGTAAATGTTTTTAAAGGGTTTGCAACTGTTGTTTCAGGTGTTGTAGTTGGGTCGGTAACAATTGTGTTGGCACTTTTAAAACCGTGTGTAAAGTTTGAATAATCGTTTGTTAGTGAATAAATTTGGCTTGTAACATCGGCTTGTGTAATAACTGTGTTACCATCTTTGTGTTTAAGTTCGGTTTTGCCATTTTTGTTAAACATAACTTTAACACCAAAAATGTGTAATTTTAATGTTCCCTTTTTAATTAAACCTTGTTCATATTTGTTTGCTTGTCCTATTTCAGGGTCAATGTAGTTTTCATGAACATCGTATGCCATAATAGTATCAATAACTCTAAATTCTGTGTTAGGACCATCTACTAATTTTAGTAAATATTTAATTGTGAAATTGTAGGTTCCTAAATCATCTAAATAAATAGGAACAAAATATTGACCCGACATATTAGGAATAATTTCATCAATAACTTCGGTTGTTGTTACATTATTAATTGTTTTTTCAATTGTTAATGTTCCAAAATTGTTGTTTGGGTCGGTTGTAAAACTTGTTGTTATTAATTCGCTGTCTTTATTTTTTTCACGAACACAAGTTAAGTTAAATCTAGAAGCATCTAAATAAATGTAAGGTAAGTCAGCTTTTGTGTAGTTATAATAATATTGTTTAATATTTGTGGCATCTAAATTACCTTCGTCTGTATTATAAAAAGTAGGATAGGTATCATATTTAGCTTGGTCTAGTAAATAGAATGAGAAATTGTAAATATAGTTTTCGGAAAGGTTTCCGTCTTTTATGTAAGCATATTCAAATTGGAATGTGTATAATCCTTCGCCTGTAACAGTTTTGTCATCTGTTAAAGGTTTAGCATCAAAATATTCATACCAGTAGTAAGCATTTTCCATGTTGGTTGGTAGGTAAGCTGATGCATTATATGGAATAGGTTCGCGAGATTCAATTAGTTCACCGTTTAAGTAAACAAACACTTTCAAATATGTAACATAGTATTCTTCGTTTTCTTGACCGAAACTAATATACACATTGTTTACTTGTGCTAAATTTCCGGTGGTTTGTAAATTGTTTTCTGCATTATAATTATAAAGCATTACATAGTCACCATCGTTAATAGTTTCTAGTTCACCTGTGTAGAATGCTGCTTCGCTAGAATAAGAGTAGTTACCATTATTTATTGCAGTAGCTGTTCTTTTCATAACACCAACTTTAAAAGGAACACCCTCTTGTAAATCTTCTGCTTTTATTGGGGAATGTTGCTGTTTAAAATATGGCACAGATAAAAAACTGCCCAATAATAATATTGCGACAAAAATAATTGATAAATTTAAAATTTTATTCCAACTTAACTTCTTCATAAAGTACTCCTACTTTTAAGTTCCATTTTTCTTTAACTTTGTAAATTGCCATTAAAAAAATGGCATAATTCTACAATTACTTGTTTAATTTTATCACACCAAAAAAATTTTGCCAAATAATATATATTATAATTTAATATAATTAAACTTAAAATTTTAGTATTATTATAGTGAGTAATAAACATTAAAATATGTGTGGCAAAAACAACAACAAAAAAACAGCAAGGATTTCTTGCTGTTTTTGTTTATTAAATATCAAAATCTCCAAAATTTGAGTTTGGGAAACCACCAGGAGCTCCGCCACCATCTTGTCCAGATTGGTCAGCATTTAAAACTTTTTTATTTCTTTCTTTAATATCGTAATAAATTTTTGGTTCATCTAAAGATTTAGGAATAATAAATTCATCTTTAGGTGGCTTCATATCGTAGAATCTTTGAGCTTCAGGTAAGTAACTTGGAGTTGTTTTAACTTTAATAGGATTTTGTTTTAAGATGTTAACAATAAGTTCATCTTTTAAGCTTCCTAATTCGTTAGGGTAAATTAATGGACGGCTGTCAATGTTAACACTTGTTGTGGTTGTGCTTTGATCGTCTTTTTTACCTTTTGAACTTGTTGTGCTTTCGGTTTCAACTGTAATAGTTCCGCATCGTTTACTAAATTTTTCCTGTGTTGCAGGATCGTTTGAACCAATGTATACATGGATGTTACAGTTATCTTCAATTGTTGCTGCAACTTTTTCATCATATTTAATTGAAAGTTGAGAATAAGATTGTAGCATTAATAAGAAGAAAATTTTTCTTGAACGGGCAACGGTGATCATTGTGTCAAAACCTTGAATTGCAGGCATATTTGCAAATTCATCTAGGATGTAGTAAACAGTTCTTTTTAAAGCACCACCGTTTTTGTTTGCTACACTAACTAAAATTTTATATAGCTGACTAATAAACATACTTGCAATAGCATGTCTGGTTACTTTTTCGTCTGGAATTTTAATAAATAGTGCAGTAGGTTGGTCTGTAAAGGTTTTTAGGTCCATTT
The DNA here is from genome assembly GCA_045577635.1 of Clostridia bacterium. Classification (GTDB taxonomy): domain Bacteria; phylum Bacillota; class Clostridia; order Christensenellales; family UBA1242; genus UBA6345. Next base: position 1,928 of record JAZNIS010000070.1, on the reverse strand, counting down.
CGTTTGTGTGAGTTGCATAACAAACACCTAAGTCACTAAACAAACCTAATCTGTCGGCAACAATACCCATATATGATTTTTTGGTGTTGTCGGCATTGGTTATAACTTGGTTTGCAAGTTGAGTTGCTTGGCTAAGTGGATCCCTTCCAGCAAAATAATCGGTTAAACTTTTCATTGGATTAAATGGGTCGTTATCCTTTAAATTGGCTATTTTAGCCACATTATAGAAGTTGAACTTTTCTTTTGTCATACCAAGTGCAGGGTTTGCACTATCTTCTAACATTGCTAACATAATTGCTAAAATAAAGTCCTTTGCACCACTTTCCCAAATAGGGTCAGATTTACTTAAAACAGGACATAAAGTCATAGCAATATCTTTTAAATCTTCCATGGCTTCGGTTTGAAGTTGTTGTCTTAAACCAGAAATTTGTGCTTTAACCATATTCATGTCGGCAAAAGCAATACCATTAAATTCATACCATTCAGAATAGTAGGCACTGCTAGCTAATCTTAAATTAGGGTAGTTTCTTGGGTCATCGCCACGGTGAATTAAAATTTCTTTTTCTAAATTTCTTGCTCTTTCAGTAAATTCATAAGGTCTTGTCATTGGGTTCCAACAAGTACTGTTAAATGGGTCTTTTAAGTCAAAAACCAATACACGATAACCTTGTTTTCTTAATTTTGCACTGTGGAAATCGTAAAGTTCGCCTTTTGGGTCGGTAACAACCATACAAGGTTTTGCTTTTGATTCACTAAATACTTGAATTGTTGGGTTAACAAACTGTGTTGTTTTACCGGTACCGGTAGTACCAATAACCAATGTGTGAATAGGTTTATACATATTAACATGCATTTTTGAACCTTTAACTTCTGCTCTAACTAAAACACCGATGTCTGAAACATGTTTTAAGTTATCGTAGGTTGTGTACATAAATGCTTTGTTTGTTCTTAATTCTTCTTCGGTTACCCAGTGAGAGTCATAGTATTTTTTTAATCCGTTTTTAACTTTTACTTTTGCTCCACCACTAGAACCACCATCACTTTTCATTAGTTTTGAAAGGAAAAGTAGAAGTAATAACAAACCACCAATAATTTCAATAGTTAAAAATGTACTATCAAAAATAATGTCAGGATTGAACTCTAATGTGCCACTGCTTAAAAATGATGTTACTATGTATCCACCAACAACTAAGGCAATGATAAGTCCGATTCCAGTTAACATTTTACCTGCTATTTTTTCAGCAAGTGATTTTTGTTTCTTTTCGTCATCCATAATTTCACCCTTTATATTTTTTTTGTACGATAATAGTATATAAATATATTTCATTTTTTACAAACAAAATTAAAAACTTTATAAATATTTTAAAAAGCAAACAAAAAACATGAATATATTAATATTTTTTTCAAAAAAATGTTTAAAATGTTTGGTTAAAGTTAAAAATTGTGATAATCTTATCGTAAGATGTAACAAATGTGGAGGATATGATATGCAAATGTTCTTATTACAAATTGCTTCAAGAATGATGGGTTTACTTGCTGGTGTTGGTTTACTTGCAACTGATGCTGACCCTGGTATTACCAATGTTAACACATTCTATGAAACTGTTTTTGAACCAGTTGTAGGCATTTTAGATAGTATGCTTGTTCCAATTCTTATTTTAATCGGTACTGCAGGATCTATTTATGCTATTATCTTAGGTGTAAACTTCAGTAAAGCAGAAAGTTCTGATAAGAGAGAAGAAGCTAAAAAGAGAATGATTAATGCAATTATTGGTTTAGTTGTAACAATCTTATTATTAATCTTATTAAAACTATTCACTGCAAATGCACAAGCAATTGCTGATTGGATTAACAGCTTTAATGCTTAATAAAATTTAATTTAAATTGAATTTTTAAACACATCCGTTTGGGTGTGTTTTTTTGTTTTT
>JAZNIS010000069.1:0-34459 GCA_045577635.1 Clostridia bacterium | reverse complement strand
CAGGGGTTCGATTCCCCTTGGGACTACCATTTTGGCGGCGTAGCTTAGTTGGTTATAGCGTGCGGTTCATACCCGCAAGGTCGTAAGTTCGAATCTCACCGCCGCTACCAATAAAAAAATGGCTACAAAGCCATTTTTTTTATTTTATTTAGCACTTTAATTTTTTAATTAAGCCGTTTTTTATTTTTAATTTCTAAAAACTTTTTCGTTGTTTAAAACAATGGGGTTTTGTGGTTTTAATTCTTTACTTAAATTATGATATTTTTTAGCCATTTCGTAGTTGTTTAAATAAAAATAGCAAACACACATTTGAACATAGGGTATAAAGTTGTAGCAGTCATATAAAATAAAAGCTCCACTTTTGTAATCTATTTCGTTTTGGGTTGCCAAATTATAGTAATAAATTGCTTTTTTATAGTTTTTTTCTAAAAAATAAACATCACCCAATTGGCACAATATTTCTGACCTTGGTGTGTCGTAATTAAAACTATTAAATAAACATTGTTTTGCCTTGTTAAATTCTTTTTTTATAACATAGCATTTAGAAAGGTTTAAACATGCTTCAATATAATTTTCTTTATAACCCCCAAAAGTTTTTAAAAATTTATTAAACATTGTTATTGCTTTTCCTATTTTACCATTAAAATAAAGTTCTCTGGCATAATAAAAAATTTGACGGGGATTAAATGGTAATTTTTGTTTTATCATACTTTCGTAAATTATTAAATTTCTGGCGGCTTCGTTTGGTTTTAGTTTTCGGTGTTCAATTTCAATGTTTGGGTAAATTATGTTTCCGTTTATGTTAATTGCTTCATGAACAGGTCCTTCCCATTTAAAGTTTTGTTTGCGGTTTAAAATTCGTTCTCTGTAATATGAAAAATTTGGGTTGTTTTGTTCATCAAAACCAACAACATATTTTAGCATAACAGCAGAAATATCCTTAGTTAAGGTTTGTTTTAGTTCTTTTAATTTTTCAAGTTCGGTAGGGGTAACAATATCATCGGCATCTAACCACATAACAAAATCGGATTTTGCTAAACTAAACGAATAATTTCTGGCAGCCGAAAAATCGTTAATCCATTTAAAGTTATATACTTTTTTAGTGAATTTTTTTGCCTCAAAAACAGTGTTGTCGGTGCTACCTGTATCAACAATAATAATTTCATCAAATAACCCCTTAACACTGTTTAAACATCTACTTAAAACAGATTCTTCGTTTTTAACAATCATACACAAACTTATGGTCATTTTAAACTCCTAAACACAATTTAAAATATATTATGCTGTTTGGTTAATTAATGGTTAATTTAAACAATTTAACGGTTTTAAAGTTTCTAAAAATTAAAATGTTTTGAATTAATATTGTAAAGGTTTATAATTAGTGTAATAAAAATTTAGGTGGGGTGTGTTTATGGCTAAATTGTATTTTAAATATGGTGCTATGGGGTGTTCAAAAAGTGCACAAGCATTAATGTGCCGATTTAACTATATTCAAAAAGGGTACAAGGTTTTATTAATTAAACCTAGTTTGGATACCAGAGATAATGAAAATGGTGTTGCCTATGTTAAATCTAGAATTGGTTTAAAGGCAAAATGTTTAACCTTTTCCACCGAAGAAAGTTTGATGGATTTATATTTATCCAAAAAAGATGAGTGTGATGTTGTAATTGTTGATGAATGTCAGTTTGCAACAACAAAACAAATTAACGATTTAAGAGATATTGCTGAATTTGTTCCGGTTATTTGTTATGGGCTAAAAACCAATTTTAAAACCGAATTGTTTGAAGGTAGTAAAAGGTTGATTGAGTTAAGTGATAGCATAACCGAACTAAAAAGTATTTGTAAGTGTGGACATAAGGCAATAATTAATGCTAGAATGATAAACGGAAAACCTGTAACAGATGGTGCAGAAGTTGTTATTGGTGGCGATGAAACTTATGAAGCTATGTGCTATCAGTGTTTTAAAAAATTAAAAGGGGAGTAAATCTAATGAAAAAGTTTTTTGAAGAATTTAAAAAATTTATTACCAGAGGCAATGTCCTTGACCTAGCTGTCGGTGTTATTGTTGGTGGTGCTTTTACTGCAATTGTTAATGGTTTAACAAACAATATTATTAGACCTTTAATTAATTGGTTAATTTCATTACTTGGTGGAAAAGAAGGTTTATCATCTGCTGTAACATACCTATCAAAGGCATACACAACCGATGCTAATGGTGCTACTGTTGTTGATATGGCAAACAGTATTTACATTGATTGGGGTGCTTTTATTGCAGCTATTATTGATTTCTTCATTATTGCTTTCACAATTTTTATGATTGTAAAAATTATTAACTTTTCAAGAGAAAAACTTGAAGAATTTGGTGAATTAATTGAACATGAAACCAAAAAAGAAGTAAAAATGGAAAGAAAACAAGTTCATGCTCAAGCAAAAGCTGAAGGTAGAAAATTTAAAGAAGTTTGGGCTGAACACGAAGCTGAAAAGAAAAGAGTTTTAGAAGAAAAACAAAAAGCTGATGCAGAAGCAAAAGCACAAAAAGATGCAGAAGATAAAATCAACAATCCTTCTGAACAAGAACTTTTAAAACAAATTAGAGATTTGTTGGCAGAAAACAACAAAGCAAATAAAAAAGATTAAAAAATAAAAACACTTTATATTAATTTATAAAGTGTTTTTTGTTTTTCTTTGTGGTGGCAAATAAACAGGAGTGTTTAAAATTTCACCCACAAATTTTGCCATTTCATTACAAGCGATTTTGCTTTCTTCTAAAAAATCACCCAAGTTAAGGTGTGCATGAAAACATTTTTCAGCTTCGTGCAATCTTGTTTTTATTCCACAGTTTAAACAGTTGTTATAAGCAGAAATTGTGTCGGAATAAAGCAATTCATCGGTGCAAACACTAAAAAACATTGGTGGCAAACCGTTATAGTTTCCTTTTATTGGAGAAACTAACGGATTGTTTAATAATTTATAGTGTTCTTCCTTGGCAGGCATGTTTCCTGCAACATATAATTTTGCCATTTCTTTTAGTTGTTGATCTGATAATGTGTAATCGGTGTTTTGGTTTTTAATTCGGCTTTCACCCGAATTGGTTAAATCTAAAAAACCTGCTGAAATAACTGCAACTTTTGGTTGTGGTAAATTTAGTTCTTTTAATTTTAACATTAATGCTAAACATAAGTTTCCACCAGCCGATTCACCACCTAAAATTATGTTTTGTGGGTTGTATGTTTTAATTACTTCTTTGTAAACTTCAACTATTTCGTTTAAGGCAGTAGGAAACACCACTTCTGGTGAAAGGGAATAGCCAACAGATATTGCACAGCAACCAATTCTTTTTGCCATTGCTTTTAATTGAAAAGCTCCTTGTTCTTTATATCCGCCAACAAATCCACCACCATGAATATAAAAGAAAAGGTGGTAAGGGTTGCGAGGTGTATCTTTAAAATATTTTAATTTAAAATTGGGTTTAACATCTAAACAACTAACACCAGCAATAGTTGTTTTTTTTACAATCATTTCTTTAAGTGCTATTTTTTTAATAACCGATAAGGTGTCTCTGTTGTCAAAACTTAACTTTAAAATATCATAAGTAGAAACAATGGGTTTTTTACTATTCTTTTTTATATCGCTTTCTTTTTTCTGTTTTAAAAGTTTGCGAATAACGGTCATTTTTACACTCATAGTTAATTATCCTTTTAACTTTCAATTACTATTGTAATAGGACCATCGTTGTGTTGGGTTATTTGCATATCAGCACCAAAAATACCTGTTTTAACACGATTTCCTAATTCTTTTTTTACTTTTTCAATAAACTTATCAAATAGCACAGTTGCTTCGGTTGGGTTTAGTGCATTAATAAAACTTGGCCTAAATCCATGAGAACAATCTGCATAAAGTGTAAAGTTTGGAACAAGTAAAATTTCGCCATCAACTTGTGTTAAGTTTAGATTCATTTTCTCATTTTCATCTTCAAAAATTCTTAATCCACAAAGTTTGTTTACATACCAATCCATATTTAATTCTTGGTCGCCATCTTTAAATCCAACAAAGCAAACAAGCCCTGTTTTTATTTCGCTTATTAAATTGTTGTCAACTTCTAATTTTGCTGATTTTACTCTTTGAACAACTAGTTTCATTATAGTATTTTCCTTTTTATAAATTTTTATTTATTATATCAAATTACAGATTAATTAAAAACAAAAAAATAAGCGAAATCGCTTATTTTTTAAATCTTAAATCGTTACCTACCATATTAATTACAACACTAACTTGTTTATTAAAAATTCGGCTGAAAACTCTATCTTCATAAACATCTTGCACTTGTTCGGGTGTTAGGTTTGTTGTGATAATTGTTTTTAAATTATTCCTTAATCTGGTATCTAAAACCAAATATAAATATTCAATGGTAACATTTTTCATTTTGTTTTCACTGCCAAGGTCGTCAATAACAAGCAAGTCACATGTTAGCAGTGGATCCAAAATTTTATTTTTATCGTTTAGTTTAGCTAAATGATATTCTAAAAAGGTTTGGTTTAGGTTAAATGCAGTTAAATAAATGCTAAAAATGTTGTTGTTAACAGCTTCATTTAACATACATTCGGTTAAATATGTTTTACCAACACCTGTTTTTCCACAAATAATAAAGTTTTGTTTTTTACTTTCGTTAAATTTTAAAATGTAGCTTTGTGCTAACTCATAAAGTTTTTTTGTTTCTGTTTCATTTTCAAAAATATCAAAGTTTGCATTTTTAAAACTAGGTAAGGTTTGTTTATTTATTCCGCATTCAGCTAAATAAATTTTATTTTTTTCTAACTTGTAGCAAGAGCATTCTTTTCCATTAACAAAACCTAAATCATTACATTTTGGGCAAGAATATTGTGGTTTTAATTGTTCTTTTTTAAAACCACATTTTTTTAGTTCGGCATTTAAAACCTTTCTTTCTTGTTCAATTTTATTTTCAATTTCTTTTGCTGTTTTGCTGTTTTCTTCGGCTTTTGCTAAATCAAACTGCAAACTTCTAACAGTGTTAAAACTCTTTTTAAAGTTTTCATTTTTAAAGCAAAGTTCTAAATTGTAGTTTGCTTTATCTTTTGCAAAATTTCTTCTCTTTCTAAAAATTTCGCTTAAATTAAAGTTTGCTTCGGCTTTGTTTATCATAATTCCACCTCGTTAACAGTGTCAAATAAACTAGAAAGTTGACCTTTTGTGTATTCGTGTTTTTCAACTGTTGGTTTGTTTGATTTTTTATAGGAAGTTTCAAAATCAATTTGTTCAGCTTTCGCTTGTTCTAATGTTGTAATACCTTTATTGTGGTAGGTAGATAAAACTCTGTTTAAAAATTGCATTGGTTGCATTTTATCTTTGCTAATTGTTACTGCATAATTAATAATTTCTTTTGGAAGTTTCCAATCGTTAATCCAAGTGTTGTAAAAAGACCTATCAAACTTGTTAACATTTCTGGCAAGACCAAAAGCAGTAATAATTTCTTCAATTTCGGAATCAAAACAATTTAATTCGTTTATGTAAACATCAATGGCTTCGGCTGTAACAATTCCAAGTTTAAATATTTTGTTAATAATGCTATCTAAACCTTGTAAACTTTTAATGCCAGAAGTGAAACAATATTTAGAAAGTGTGTTAAGAGCAGTTTGGTCAAAACCAAGGTTGCACCAATTTGAAACATAAGTTTCAACCACAATGCTTAAATTGTCGTAGTAAACACCAAGGTTTCGGCAAATTGATTTTGCAATATTAAAGTATTCTTCTTCCATTGCAAAATAATCGTCAATTTCTTTGGTGCTAAACTTGTTTAATTCGTAACACTTGTTAATTAAACCATTAAGTTTAACAAAGTTGCCTTTTTTCTTTTTTGTTATTTTTGCTAAATGAATAATTGTATCTAAATTAAATCCTAAACCTGTTGTCCAATCTAAAAACATTGATTTTTCTTCTAGTGAACAGGTCCTTTTAATTCCTAATGTGGATAAAACAAGTTGAATATCTTCGTTATACCTTTCTTCGTTGTTAATTCGCATTTCAACATCTTCTAGGGTTTTTAAACCTTCAAAAGCCCAATTTCTTAAAACTGTTAAAATGTAATTAGCCGAAACTGTGTCGCCTTTTTTGTTTGCACAATATTCAATTGTTTTAACAACTGCATCTTCTTCTAAATTATGTTTTTCAATTTGATAGTAGTAGTTGTTAAATTCATTAATATCAATTTGTCGTTTAAGTAGATTTTGTGCTTTAACATTAAATGTTTTAAACTTTTTAACATCATATTTCTTTAAATGTAATGAAGAATGTTTAACAGGTAAATATCTAATTTCAATAGGGTCTATTTCAATGCAATCTACCAAATTTAATTCTTCTAAACTTTTAAACAAGCTAACCACATCATCTGCACTTAAATTAAATGTGTTTTCAAAATCAGAAATGGTGTGGTCAATGCCGTTTTGGCACAAATACAAACCGTAAACATAAACCTTTAAAGCAAGTGGATTAATGTTTGGTAAAAATTCAACAATAAAATTGTTATCAATTTCTGTTCTGCCTAAATTATTAAATTCGCTAGATAGTTTACAAAAAGACATTTTTAACCCCTTTTTAAGTAAAGTAATTTAAGTATATCATAAATTTATTAATTAACTACCATTAATTGTAATATAAACTAAAAAAATATGCAATTACTAATTTTTTTATATTTTTAATTTATAATTATAATAATTGATTAAACTTTTTGTTAAATATTTAAACTGTGCTATAATTTTAGTTGAAAAAGGGAAAATATTATGAGAATTTTACACACTGCCGATTGGCACATTGGTTGCAGGACTGATGGTTTTTTAAGATTAGATGAACAAATAAAAGTTTGTGAAGAAATAGTTGAAATTGCAAACAAACAAAAAGTTGATATGGTTATTGTTGCGGGTGATATTTATGACTCGTTTTTGCCTAGTGCCGATGCAGAAAAATTAGTTTTTGATACACTTTTAAAACTTTCTGATAACGGAAACAGGGCAGTAATGGTGGTTGCAGGAAATCATGATGACCCTAAAAGATTAAGCAATGCTAATGTTTTTGCAAGTTTACACAATATTTATTTGGTTGGAGAAATGGCAAAAATAAATTTTGCTAGTTTAAAAGGTAAAAATATAATACCTGTAGCTAGTGGTGTTGGACATATTGAGTTTAAAACTAAATCGGGTGAAAAAGTTGTTGTGGCAACAATGCCATATCCATCTTACTATCGTTATAAACAAATTAAAAAAGAGGGCGAACAATTAAACGATAGCATTAAAGAATGGTTTAAACCAGCCCTATCTGGTTTTAGAAAAGACACAATAAACATAGCAATTAGCCATTTATTAACCTATCCGGTAAATTGTAGTTTAGAAGAGTTTTCTAATTACGAAGTTGTTGGTGGTGCAATTTCGTTTGTTAATCGTGAAAATTTAATTAGTCAAGCTGATTACACTGCACTTGGACACATTCATCAACAAATTAGCATTGATAAAATAAATCACATTTACTATTCGGGTGCAACAGTAAATAAATTTTTTGATGATATTTCGGTTCACAACTATGTTATTGTTGCCGATATTAATGGTAAAGGTAAAGCTAAAGTTGAAAGGGTTGAACTAACAAACACAAAACAATTAATTTCACAAAGGGTGGGCTCTGTAACCGAAGCAATTAATTTTTTAAATGTAAACAGAAACAAACTTGTTAGATTAATTTTTGAAAATATGGATTTTGTTAATCCGCAAGACATTAAAAAAATTAGAACCGAATTTAAAAATGTTATAACAATTAGTGTTGAACCTAAAAAAATTAAGGAACAAGTTGTTATAACTAAAAAGGATTTAACCACAAAAGAAATTTTTGAAAAGTTTGTTGAAAATAAAACAGGTGAAAAACCAGAAGAAGAACTTTCAAATTTATTTTTAGAACTTATGGGGGAGGTGTTGTATGAAACCGAATAGATTAACTATTTGCGGAATTAACAGTTATGTAACTCCACAAACCATAGATTTTAAAAAGTTGTCCGAAGGAAATTTGTTTGGAATTTTTGGTGCAACCGGAAGTGGTAAAAGTACTATTTTAGATGCTATGGTAATTGCACTATACGGTACTAGTGATAGAGATAATTTATCTAACATTATTAATGTAAATGTTAAAGATGCCTACATTAAATTTGAATTTGAAATTGAAAGAAACCACGAACAAAGTGTGGTTGAAGTTGTTAGAAATTTTAAGATGCGACCTAGTGGTTTAACCAGTGGTGCAACATTAACAAATTTAACAACAAATCAAGTTTTAGCTGATTCAACCGATAAGGTTAATGATGTGCTTGAAAATATGTTGGGTGTTAGTAAAAAAGAATTTTTAAAGTGTGTGGCATTACCACAAAATGAGTTTGATAAGTTTTTATTAGACACTCCTGCCGAAAGAAAAAAGAGTGTGGCAAAACTATTTAATTTAGAACACTTTGGCGAAGATTTAAACCGTAAGGTTAAATCCCGTTTAGAAATTTTAAATGCAAAAGATGTTGCAATTTCTGAACAATTAAAAACCTTTGAAGGCATAACTGAAGAAACACAAAACGAACTATTAAAACAAATAACCGAATTAGAAAATTTTGTTTTATCTGCCGAAATTGAAGTTAAAGCAATTCAACAATTAATTTCTGAATTAGATGTAAAATATAACATTTCTAAAAACCTTATTGTCGCAAAACAAGAACTTTTTGACATAAATTCACTAGAAGATGTTTATTCTACAATAAAAAACTCTTTACAAAGTTATAGCAAAAATAAAGACAATTTAGAAAAATTAAATTTAGTTAGAACAAAATTAATTGAACTTGATGGTGTTAATAGTAAGCACGAAACTGCTAGTTATGAAGTTAAAGCAAATAAAGAAAAGTTGGAAAATCTTGAAAAAGAATTAGCAGAATTAAAAGATAAACAAAGGTTGCTAGATGCTGAATATGATATGTTTAAATTAGCACTTGAAAAACGAAAAGTGTTAAATGGCACCGTTGAAGAAATGAATGACAAATTAAAACAATTAAAAGATGATCACTCTAAAAATTTAGATGCATTATTAATTGTTTCTGAAAGAGAAAGTAAGGTTTCAAAAAATCTAGCACAAGTTAATAAAGACATAACCGAAACTCAAAATAGGTTAAAAGAAAATGAAAACTTGCTTAACAAACTTCATCAGGTTTTACTGCTTACTGAAAGTGAAGGTTTCATTGAAAAACTAGCCGATTTAAAATATGGAATTAATCAAACTAATTTAGATGAAATTGAAGATTATAAAGCTCATAAAGATATTTTGGGTTTGGTTGCTAAAATTAATAAGTATATTAATGCTTATAAAACCAACCTTAAAAAGAGAGATGAGTTAACCGAAGCATTAAATATTTCGGTTGATAATTTAACTGATGCAAACATTAAATTAATTAACACACAAAACGAAATTTTAGCCGACCTTGTTGCACTAGATAAAAAGCACGATAGTTTATATGCTTCTAAAATTGCATATAGTTTAGATATTGCAAACATTAATTCCGACATTGAAAAATTAAAACAAGCAATTTTAGATATTAACAAATTTATTAAAGATAGCGAACTTCAAATTGAACAGTTTAAAGATGTTAAAGATTGTTCGGGTGAAATTAATGAAGTGTTATTAAAAATTGAAAGTGTTGAAAATAAAATTTTTGAAGTTAATAATTTAATTGCAAACAACAACTCTAACATTAAAGCATATGAAGTTGAACAAAAATATTTACTTCAAGAAATTGAAACTTATAAATCACAAATTCCAAATGATTTTGATGTTGCTGAAATTGAATCTGAAATAAACGAAGAAAATTTTGAAGAATATTCTGCAAAACTTGCCGAATATGAAAAACAAAAAAATTATTACGAAACATTAATTGATAGTTTAACAAAAGAACTAAATGGCGAGCCTGTTGATATTAATTTGGTTGAAGAAAAAAGAACTGTTTTGGAACAAACAACCGAAAGTTTAAATGATGCCAGAATTAATTTAGGTATTTTAAAAGCCAATTACGAAAACAATGTTAAGTTGTTAATTAGGCAAAACGAACTTGAAAACGAACAACATGCAATTCACACCGATTTAAAACTAACACAAAAACTTGCAAGTTATATTTCAAAAAATGCTTTGGTTGATTTTGTTTCGGAAGAATATTTGTATTTAATTTCGGAATATGCAAACAAATTTGTTTATAGTTTATCAAGTGGAAAGTATATGCTTAAATATTCAACTAAAAATTTAGGAGAATTTGTTGCAGTAGATAACTTTAATGGTGGAGCAACCAGAAGTATTAAAACATTAAGTGGTGGCGAAAGATTTATATTTAGTTTAGGGTTAGCACTTGGTGTTTCACAAAGTATTGCTGTAAACAACAACAAAGCATTTAACTTTTTCTTTATTGATGAAGGTTTTGGAAATTTAAGTGATGATTATATTGATGATGTGTTAAATTGCTTTGATAGTTTAATTAAACTTGATTTTACTGTTGGATTTATTACCCATGTGGAAAAAATGCAAGAATATATTGCAAACAAAGTTGTTGTTACAAAAGACAATAATGAAGATGGAACAAAAATTGAACAGTACTAAAAAATAAAATGTTAAATAAAAATTTTTTAAAAGGGGCAAACTAAAACTGCCTCTTTTTTTATTTATATATATATAAATAATTTGACAAAAGTTGCGGGGGGGGGGTAGTATTAGGTTAAGGTGTTAAACCCTGTAATTTGGGTTAACAATAAATTAACGAAAAATGGGGAGAAAATATGGCAGAAGAAAAAAAGACCACTACTAAAAAAAGCAGTGGAACAAGTGGTACTAAAAGTGCTGGTGCTAAAACAACCACAAAAAGCACAACCACTAAAAAAGAAACAACTGTAAAACCTGAAACAAAAAATGTTGAAGAAAAAGTTGTTGAAACAAAAGAAGTTAAAGCTGCTGAACCAAAAACAGTAAACACACTTGGACCTGTTCCTGTTGCGGGAAAAGTTGCAGGTGCTGGTTTAAGCAAGTTGAGTATGGGATTAATTGCAGGTGCACTTGCAGTTAGCATGGGGTTTGGTGTTGCTGGAATGAGTATGGCAATAGCAAACAAAGGAAACTCTGGCAAAAGTGCATACGAAATTGCAGTTGAAAACGGATTTACCGGAACTGAAGCTGAATGGCTTGCAAGTTTAAAAGGTGCAACCGGAGCAACAGGTGCTACCGGTCCACAAGGTCCACAAGGTGTTCAAGGACCACAAGGTTTGCAAGGTGCAACAGGAGCTACTGGTCCACAAGGTGTTCAGGGTCCACAAGGTGTTCAAGGTCCTACGGGTTCAACCGGTGCAGCTACTTACACACATATTAAGTATGCAGAAGAAAATCCAACAAGCAACCAAAGTATGAAAGATTCTCCTGATAATTGGATTGGTATTTACACTGGACCAAGTCAAACAAAGCCAACCAATTTTGGGGATTATAATTGGTTTAAAATAAAAGGCGAAACAGGAGTTGGAACTAATGGTAGTTCTTGGATTACCGGTGCAACATCTCCAACTGCAACCACTGGTAATAATGGTGACACTTACTATGATGTTACAACTAACTATATCTACACAAAAACAAATGGTGCTTGGGTAAAAATTGGTGAACTATCGGGTGATAGAGATATTACAATTCAACAACAAACAAGTCCTTGGTATGGTAAAACAGCAGTGTTTGTTGGTGATAGTATTACATATGGAAGTGGTTGTGATGGGGCAAAATATTGGCAAGTTTTAGAAGAAAATCTTGGCTTTGCTAGTGTAACAGGAATGGGTGTTGGTGGCTCATGCTTTAGCACAACAAGTGATTATGGACATGGTAATAGTCCACTAATGGATAGATATAATACTATTCCTGAAGCAGATTTGATTCAAATTTTTATGGGTACCAATGACTATGGTCATGGAACCCCACTTGGAACGATTGAAGATAATACCGATGTTTCGTTTTATGGTGCATTAAATGTGATTTTACCAGCACTTCAAAAGAAATACCCTTCAAGCCGAATTGTTGTGTGTACACCACTTCACAGATATGGCAGAAATGCTAGTGATAATGTTTTAACTTACGATTATTTACCACATCCTGTAACAGGAAACACTCTTGCAGATTATGTCAATGCAATGAAAGATGTTTGTGAAAGATTATCAATTCCTGTAATTGATTTGTTTAATATTAGTGGTATTAATCCAACAATTCAAGAAGTTAGAGATATGTATATGCCAGATGGATTGCATCCTAACACTGAAGGGCATAAAATTATTGCAAACATTATGAAAAATCATTTAAATGTTTTGGCAACAAGTGATGACCAAGTTGTTGTTACTCCTAACTATGAGCTAGAAATTGTTTCTGGAAACTTATTTTCTACATCAGCAGCAACAAAAGCTGATAAGAAAAGAGCAACAACAATTAATAATATTTATTTGAAAAAAGACACAGTTATTGAATTAATTGCTCCAACGGTGCATGGTTTTGCTGTTTATAGTCAAACAGGTGAAACAATTGTTGAATCAAGCAGTATAAGTGGTGGATTTGTTGATTCATATACTATTCAAAATGATGGTTACTACGGCTTTGTTTTAAAGCAAGATAATGATAGTGAATTCAATTTTATTTCAGATTCTAAAGATTTTTATGATTATGTTACTGTAACCGAACCGGTTGTTGTGGTTGAAAATGAATTGCTTATTGGTAACAAATATGATAATGGAACATTTATAAATGATCCATCAAGAGCAACACTTGATAAAAACCTTTATTTAGAAGCAAACACAGTGTTAACAATTAATGAACCTGCAAAATATGAATTGGCAGTTTATCCTCAAACAGGCGAAGAAAGAACAGCTGCATCAAACATTTCAGGTGGATATGCTAGAAATCAGTTTAAAATTGAAACAACCGGTTGGTATGGTTTTGTTCTAAAAAATGTGTCATCAACATTTGATTTTAGTTCAATGAGTAATGAATTTGATGATTATATTTCAATTGTTGAAGCTGTTTATGAGTCAGTGCCAATTACAGGAATTACTGTTGAAGTTGGTTCAAAATATGCTCAAAATTACGAAGCAAATGAAGACAGAGCATCAAGTAATAAAAACATTTATTTTGAAGCCGGAACAATCTTAAAGGTTAAGGATACTGCAACATATGCATTTGCAATTTATAAACAAACAGGAGAAACAACAATATCAAATAGCACTACATCAATTACAAATGGTTGGAATGATATAACTTACACAATTGAAGAAAGTGGTTATTATGGAATTGCTTTAAAACGAATTGATGGGGCTAATTTTAATTTTACAAGTGTTGATAGTACAGTTTTGGCTGATTATGTTGAAGCTTTTATTGAACAACAAGAATCTACCGAAGAAAATATTTCAATGCAGTTGGGAAATAAATATTATGAAGGCAATGCTAATGATAATACAAGAGCTAGTGCAACTAAAAATGTTTATTTAAAAGCTGGAACAGTTATTTCATTAAAAGATTCAAACTATGAATATGGGGTGTTTCAACAAAACAGTGAAACTGTTACTTATGGCAGTACATTGCAAGCTTGGACATCCGAAAACTATATAATATCAGCAGATGGTTGGTATGGTTTAGCATTTGCTCATGATGATAAAACAACTGTTTTTAACTTTGATGTAGATAGTGATAATATTTATGATTATATTGTTATTACTGAACCTGAAAACCCAGAATATTCAACATTAGATGGTGTTACTGTTGTTTTTGGAAATGCTTATGATGCTAATTTTATATCTGACCAAACAAGAGCGAGTGGAAATAAAAACATTTACTTAAAAGCTGGCACAGTTATTAGATTAAAAGATGCAAACTTTTTATATGGTGTGTTTAGGCAAACAAGTGAAAGTATTCAAGTTGGTTTAGAATGCTTGCAAGCTTGGACAGCGGAAAACTATACAATACCAGCAGATGGTTGGTATGGTTTAGCATTTGCTCATAATGATAGAACAATAAGTTTTAATTTTGATACTGATAGCACTTTGGCAACAAGTTATGTTGAATTAGTAACAGAATAAAAAAAGAGTGGATTTTTCCACTCTTTTTTTATTTAACACAATGTTTTATTTATTTTCCATATAATTAATTAATTTATAATAATTCTTTTCATCAATATTGTTAAGTTGTTCAGGTGTTATTTGTTTAACTTCATTAACCGATAATTCAACTTTTTCATAAGTTCTATCTGGCCTATTAAATTCACCCTCAACACCAAATTCTTTTGAAGTTGCATCATTAATATATTCGCAAATATAATAATAATCAATTCGGTTAGAAATAAAAGTTTCGCCTTTGTATGTTTGTGGAACTTTATAGTAATGTTTTCCTAAATATTTTTCGGCTTTAACTATTACTGAAAATTCTTCCAAAGTTTCTCTAACAGCTGCTTGTTTAATTGTTTCACCATCATCAACACCACCACCAGGAAATAAATAGTGAATGTTGCCAGATTCTTTAAATGTTACTTTAATTGTTAATAGTTTGTTATTTTTAACAACAATAGCTCTGGCTTTTTTAAAAAACTTATTTTGTTTTCGTAATTCATATGAAATACGAGCTTTTTCTAATTTATATTCTTCTTTTGTCATATTTCACCTACCTAATCAAAGTTTATTAAAATTTATTATTTTAGTCAACAATAACAGCAGGTTGTTTTTGTTTTGTATTTTGTTTTGAATAGTTGTGGTTAATGTGATAATATAATTTGTGGTGAAACTATGTTAACATTTAATGAATTAGAACAAGATTTAAATATTATAGCCACCTATGAACTTATTGATAGGTTTGATTTTAAACCTTTATCATTACATGGTGTAACACATGTTGCTAATGTTGTTAAAATTGTTGAAGAAATTTTAACAATGTTAAATGAACCACCTGAAATTGTTGAGTTGGGTAAAATTGCAGCATATTTACACGATTTAGGAATGAAAGAAGGTAAAAAGAATCATGCTAAACGAAGTGTAAAGGAAGCAAAAATCCTTTTAAAAGGAAAAAAGCTATCCAGAAAACAAAAGAAGTGTGTGTTAAAAGCGATTAAGTATCATAGCGAAAGTGGTAAACAAAAAGATATTGTTGGTGCAACATTAATTTTTGCAGATAAACTTGATGCCGATAAAACCCGATTAGGTGAAATGGGCTACGAAGTTGATGGTTTAAAACAAACACAGTTTATTGATAAGGTTAATTTCTTTTTAGAAGACAAAACCTTGTCGGTTATTTTTAATGCTACTAACGATTTTGATGTTGAAGAGTTTTTAGGATATTATCATTCAGCAAAAATATTTAGAGCTGTTGAAACATTTGCAGATTTTATAGGGTATGATTATTGCATTTATTTAAACGATGTTCCTTGGGTAGATAAAAATGGTATTAAAAAAATAAAATAAAGCTTTCAGCTAAAATGGCTGGAAGCTTTTTTGTTGTAAGGTTTTAATTTGTGATTTTGTTTGTATTTATTATGATATATATTCTATATAAATATTATATATATAAATAATATACATTAAAATAGCATGACAAAAAAGTATAAAAACACTCTGTGTAACGGATAGAACCAATAAAATAAATATTTAATGTTGTATTTGCCCTTTTTACCATTATATAAAGAGATAAAAGGTATGGCTAGTAAGGCAAATATTGTAATAAAGTTGTTAAAACTAAATTCCGAACCTAAAAAACTTGATAAAATGGTTTTTAAAACTATTATTACACTAAAAATGATTAATGGTTTAATCTTTTCGGGTTTAAAGCAATAAAATATTAGTGGTAAAATAATTCCTAAAACACCAAAAGATATATTTATTATTGTTTTGTTTAGTAAATATATAATAAAAAATGAAAATCCTAAAATAAAACAGAAACTTGTTTTTTGCAAAATGTTTTGTTCTCTAAAAAATTTATCATATAAAAACATAATAATTGTTGAAAATGAAAAACTAAACAAAATATTAAAGGTTGGTTTTTCGTAACCAAACAATAATCCGTAGGTTATATGATATATAATTCCAAAAGTAAAAAGGGTTAATCCATATTTTAATTTATTGTGAGTGTAAAAAAATCCTTCAGCAATAAAGTAAGCAAATAGTGGTAGCGAAATTCTACCTATTATTCGGCAAACAAAATATAACCATTTGGGAAATGTTGTTTCAAATGTAACCCCTAAATGGTCTATAAACATAGTTACCATGGCAATTATTTTTATTGTATTTCTGTTTAAAGTCGCTATTTTCATATTTATATAATATATTTTTTATAATATTAAATAAAGAAAATATTAAAAATTTATAATAATAACCATTAAAACCTATGGTTAAAATGCACAAAGAAAAAGTAAAAAGTTGTAAAAACACGAAACACACGGCATGGCGATGGGGTGGTTTGGTAAGGGGTAAAAAAATAATTAAAAATTTTTTAAAAAAAGTGTTGACTTAATATGGTATAGGGTGGTAGAATAGCAGTGCATTCAACCGAGAAGGGGAAAATGCAAAGCACATTGACAACTACATAATATAAAAAATATCTAAGAATAGGATATTAAGTAGAGCAAGTTTAAAGTTAAGTAAAACTAAAAAACGAGTAATACAAAATATTTCAATTTCAAACGAACGATAGTTCAAACGTTTAAAGAAGAACCAAGAAGTCGACGAAATACGATCAAGCGAAAAAGAGCGTATGGTGGATGCCTTGGCACTAGACGCCGATGAAGGACGCGATAAGCTGCGAAAAGCTACGGTTAGCCGCAAGTAGGCAATGACCCGTAGGTATCCGAATGTGGGAACACACTAAGATTAATCTCTTAGTATTAATACATGAATACATAGTGTATTAAAGGGAACCCTGGGAACTGAAACATCTAAGTACCAGGAGGAAAAGAAAGTAAACTAACGATTACCTAAGTAGTGGTGAGCGAACGGGTAAGAGCCCAAACCTAATATAGCAATATGTTAGGGGTTAGGACCTGCAATAAAGTGAATGAAAGCATTGTAAGTGAAGATGGTTGGAAAGCCGCACGAAACAAAGTAAAAGTCTTGTAACTGAAATAATGTTGAATCATGAGTAGGAATCCAGAGTAATACCGAGCACGAGGAATTCGGTATGAATGAGCGAGGACCATCTCGTAAGGCTAAATACGATCTAGTGACCGATAGCGAACAAGTACCGTGAGGGAAAGGTGAAAAGAACCCCGGGAGGGGAGTGAAAGAGAACCTGAAACCATATGTTTACAAACGGAGGAAGTGAATAACGACCTCGTACTTTTTGTAGAACGGGCCGGCGAGTTACGATATGTAGCAAGGTTAAGTAATTAAGTTACGGAGCCGAAGCGAAAGCGAGTCTGAACAGGGCGAATTAAGTTGCATATTGTAGACCCGAAACCCAGTGACCTATCCATGAGCAGGTTGAAACAAGGGTAAAACCTTGCGGAGGACCGAACCCACGTCTGTTGAAACATCCGGGGATGACTTGTGGATAGCGGAGAAATTCTAATCGAACTGGGATATAGCTGGTTCTCCTCGAAATAGCTTTAGGGCTAGCCTCTAGCGAAGATATATGAAGGTAGAGCACTGAATGGATGCGGGGGTTTCGCAACCTACCAAATCTTATCAAACTCCGAATGTCATATATTATTACTAGGGAGTCAGGCAGTGTGAGATAAGTTTCATTGCCAAAAGGGAAACAGCCCAGATCTACAACTAAGGTCCCCAAGTTTATGTTAAGTGGAAAAGGATGTTTAATTGCTAAAACAACCAGGATGTTGGCTTAGAAGCAGCCATACATTAAAAGAGTGCGTAATAGCTCACTGGTCGAGTGATTGAGCGCCGAAGATGTAACGGGGCTAAAACATAACACCGAAGTTTAGGGATAGAAGAGATTCTATCGGTAGAGGAGCAATGTGTACCGGGCTGAAGCCAAACCGGAAGGGTTGGTGGACTGTACACAAGAGAGAATGCCGGCATGAGTAGCGAGAGCAAGGCGAGAACCCTTGCCGTCGAAAGTCTAAGGTTTCCTGGGGAAGGGCAGTCCTCCCAGGGTAAGTCAGGACCTAAGCTGAGGGCGAAAGCCGTAGGTGATGGACAACAGGTAGATATTCCTGTACCACCGTGTATCGACAAAGAGTTGAAGCAGGGACGCAGAAGGATAGTATAACCATGGGGATGGAAAACCATGGCCAAATCATGAGACAGACAAGTAGTGAAGTACGCTTGTTATATAGTGTTAGGTGATGATGGGGAGTGAAAATTAGTAACGAAGTATATGAATTCACGCTGACGAGAAAAGCTGCTAAATAGATACAAGGTGCCTGTACCGCAAACCGACACAGGTGGACGACATGAGAAATGTAAGACGAACGGGAGAACCATTGTTAAGGAACTCGGCAAAATTACCTCGTAACTTCGGGAGAAGAGGTGCCTATGGAAACATAGGCCGCAGTGAAGAGGCCCAAGCGACTGTTTACCAAAAACACAGGTTTCTGCAAAATCGCAAGATGAAGTATAGGAGCTGACGCCTGCCCGGTGCTGGAAGGTCAAGGGGATGAGTTAGAAGAGTCAAGCATATTGCCTTCGAAGCTCAGAACTTAAGCCCCAGTGAACGGCGGCCGTAACTATAACGGTCCTAAGGTAGCGAAATTCCTTGTCAGGTAAGTTCTGACCCGCATGAATGGCGTAACGATTTGGGCGCTGTCTCAACAATGGACCCGGCGAAATTGAAGTATGCGTGAAGATACGTATTACCCGTGGCAGGACGGAAAGACCCCGTAGAGCTTTACTGTAGTTTAATATTGGATTTTGATTTTGTATGTACAGGATAGGTGGGAGACTAAGAAGCCAGTTCGTTAGGATTGGTGGAGTCAACGTTGGGATACCACTCTTGCAAGGTTGAAGTTCTAACGGTTGGCCATAATCTGGCAACCAGACAGTGTTAGATGGGCAGTTTGACTGGGGCGGTCGCCTCCAAAAGAGTAACGGAGGCGTTCAAAGGTTCCCTCATAATGGTTGGAAACCATTAACAGAGTGCAAAGGCATAAGGGAGCTTAACTGCAACACATACACGTGGAGCAGATACGAAAGTAGGACTTAGTGATCTGATGGTAGAATATGGAATTGCCATCACTTAACGGATAAAAGTTACCTCGGGGATAACAGGCTGATACTTCCCAAGCGTCCACAGCGACGGGAGTGTTTGGCACCTCGATGTCGGCTCGTCACATCCTGGGGCTGAAGTAGGTCCCAAGGGTTCGGCTGTTCGCCGATTAAAGTGGTACGCGAGCTGGGTTCAGAACGTCGTGAGACAGTTCGGTCCCTATCCGCCATGGGCGTTGGATATTTGAGAGGATTTGCTCCTAGTACGAAAGGACCGGAGTGAACGTACCAATTGTGCATCTGTTGTTTCGCCAGAAGCATAGCAGGGTAGCGAAGTACGGACGGGATAAACGCTGAAAGCATCTAAGCGTGAAACCCACCTCAAGATGAGATATCCCATAACTTTAAGTTAGTAAGACCCCTCAAAGACGATGAGGTTGATAGGCCAGAGATGGAAGAGTAGTAATATTTGTAGTTGACTGGTACTAATAGGTCGAGGGCTTGATCTCAAGTAAAGATGATTAAATCGCATTACATTGACTTCTTATTTATATTATGTAGTTGTGAGTGTGCTAAAAACATTCAACCATTGCTGGTGTCGCTAGCAGAGGGGAAACACCTGTTCCCATTCCGAACACAGAAGTGAAGACCTCTAACGCCAAGAATACTAGTTTGGAAACGAACTGGGAATATAGGTAGATGCCAGCTTTCCATTCTTGAAGAACCATTAGGTTCTTCTTTTTTTTTGCTTTCCTTTGGGGATTGCTTTATGCTTGTTTACTGTTATTTGGAATATTTTAAACTTTTGTTGTTAAATCAAATTAAACTAATTTGATTATTTATCGGTGTAAGGCACTTAATAGTTGTTATATGGTGGAGATTGTGCAATCAATATCTCTTTTTTTTATTCTTTTTTTTATTTGTGGCTATTGATATTGTTATGTATTTGTTATATACTAAATATATACTAGAAATATGGAGTTTTTTGTTGAATTTTGCACTTTGGGGCAATATTGACAAATTGTTAAAAAATTGCTATAATTTTAGTATAATAAATATTGCGAGCATTGATTTACCTAATAATTTTTAGGGAGAGAAATAATATGAAAAAGTTTTTAATTTATTTAGTTGTTATACTAGTTGCAGTAAGTGTTGGATTTACTGTTTTCTATTTAGTAAGAGACAACGAAACAATTTCAATATCAACTTCTAACATTTATATGAGAGAAGGCGAAACTATTGATGACTTAGAAATTCTTTACGAGAATAAAAAGGCATTTTCTGACTATGAAGTTTTTTCTAGTAACGATGGAATTGCTAAATACGATAAGGACCGCGGAACTTTAACTGCTGTTGGTGGTGGTATTGCAACAATTACATTTAGAACAGAAAACGAAAAGTTTAGAAACCTATCTTGCCAAGTTTATGTTGGAGATGGAACAATTACTAGCCCTTATTATATTCGTAATGCTCAAGATTTAAGAGAAATTGGTGCTGTTAGTGAAGGTTCAACCGAACCTAAATATGGTTTAGATAAATGTTATAAACTTATTAACAACATTAATTTGGCCGAAGGTTATACTAACACTGGTTATTGGATTCCTATTGGTGTTGGTAATGAAAAAGGTTTTACAGGCAACTTTGATGGTAATGGCTACACAATTAGCAACATTAATATTAATAAACAAGAATATCATAATGCTATTAAAGATTTACCTGATTACACACCTGAAATTCCTAATCACAACATTTACACAAATGCTGGTTTATTTAGTAAAATTGGTCAAAACGGTAGAGTTTGCAACTTAAAAATTGAAAATATTAATATTGATGGTTCTTATCAAAACGGAACTACACTTGGTAATGTTGGTGCAGTTGCAGGTGAAAACCAAGGAACAATTGAAAGAGTTGATGTTGTTTCTGGTTTTATTAATGTAACAGGAACAAACACTGTGGGTGGTGTTGCTGGTGCAAACAATAGCACAGAAGTTACTTTAACTTATAAAGATGGTAGCAATAAAACTGTTAGCGAATATGTTCGTTACACAGCAAGAATTGATCGTGTTGCATCTAATGTTACAATTGGTGTTAAAAAAGATTATACCGAAGGAGCTGCTGATGGTGTTGCAAACATTGTTGGTGGTTTAGTTGGTAAAAACCATGGTGGTATTGTAATTTATTCTTATGCAAAAGGTGATGTTCACTTAAATAATTCAACCACATATTATGGTGGATTAGTTGGTTACAACTCATATATTTCATTTAGCACAAAAGATGATAAATATTTATATGAATATGCTGGTGCACACATTAAAGATAGCTACACATTAGTTAGATTAAGAAAGGTTAATGCTATAAACAGTTCAACAATTGTTGGTGGTGTAATTGGCTTTAACATTGATAGAGCTGCATTAGATCTTGGTGCAAATGCAGTTACAGATTCAACCCCAAGCTTTGTAAACAAAGTTATTGGTAACTATTATTTAGAACCAAGTTTAAATTATATGGAAGAAACAATCACAGCTGTTGATCCTAATGCAGGAAATGCTGCTGAAAGAACAAACTTTGTTGGTTGTGGTAAATATGAAAATGCAGGTAAAGTTAAAACTTATGCTGATGAAAAATATATTATTCAAGGCAAAAATGCACTTCAATTAAAACAACAAGAAACATATCTTTCTCATGAAAAAACAGAAAGAGTTAAAAATGGCGATGAATATGTTGTTGAAACAGAAGAAATTGCTTGGAAATTTGATACTGTTTGGTTCTTTGTTGATGGTGCAAACGATGGTTATCCAACCTTAAACTTTGCAAATATTGAAGTTTCTGATGAATTATTTGATATTTCAGATGGTTTAACATTGACCGATGCTTTTGATTTAGCAAGTATTAAACTTGATGGTCATTACATTTTAACAAACGATATTGTATTTAACGATAGCGATATTTGGGTTCCAATTGGAACAATTGATAATCCTTTTGTTGGATCATTAAAAGCAGGTGCTTACTACAATAGTTTAGGCGAAAAAGAACATTATAAAATTTACAACATTAAAACATCTGCTTCAAAAGTATTAAGTGAAATTAATCGTGAAGATTTACAATATGCTGGCTTATTTGGTGTTACAAACGGAAGCAAGGGTGGCACAATTGAAGATTTAACATTAGTAAATCCAATCTTTGCAAACGGCCGAATTGTTGGTGGTATTGTTGCAACAAACGGATATGTTGATATTGTTAAGGGCAGATCAACAACATTTAAAGGTTTAAAAGTTGAAAACTGTCATATTCAAGGTGGTTTACTTCGTGCAACCGAAAAAGTTGGTGCAATTGCAGGTGACAACTTTGGTAATATTAAATATTGTTCTGCTAGTGATAGCAAAGATCAAAACTATAACACAGTAAGAAAAACACAAGTATTACTATATGGTTCAAAACAAGGTTATGCTGGTGGTATTGCTGGTTATAACAGTGGCACTATTGATAATTCTAGATTCCTAGAAAAATCAAGTGTTTCAGCAAGTTCTGGTTCAAGTGCTTCATTTGAAGTGTTTGTTGGTGGTATTGCTGGATTTAATGCTTCAACAATTTCTAATTGTATTGTTTCTAACAGTGAAGGAATTTCTATTGATAGCTTAAAAGGAGCTGTTGGTGGTGCTGCTGGTACAAACCATGGTTCTATTTCAAACATTTTAATTTCTACATCAATTAATGCTTCAACAAGCAAAACAACCTATGCTGGTGGTGTTGCTGGAACAGTATTACAAGAAGCTAGTATTGAAAAATGTTTAGTTGAAGATACAACCATTAGAGGTTACTATGCTGGTGGTATTGCTGGATACTTAAATTATTCAAAACCAAATTATAAATATGATTTATCTGTTGATAAAAATTATAATCACACATTAGACAGTGATGCAAAAGACACAATTAGTGTTACAGCAGTTAAAAAATCTGTTACTGTTACAGGTGAAAGAGTTGGTGGTTTAGTTGGCACAATTGATAACGGTATTGTTCGCAACTGTTACACACAAGCAACATTAAGGGGTAATTCTTCTGGAAGTGTTAAAGGTGGTTTTGCAGCTGACTTAAACTTCAATAAAAACTCAAAAGATGTTGGTATTATTGTTCAATGCTATACATATTGCACATTTAAAGATAGTGGTAGCAATTATGCTATTACTCAAAAGGAAATTTTACAAGATCCAATTTTACCAGATGAATATTTATTAGAGGATTTAAAACGAAATGCTGGATATTGCTTCAACTATGCTTATGTTTCACAAAGTGGTGTAACCGATCCTATTTACAAAGATGGTTTAACAAACGGTATTGGTGGTTTCCTAGATTGGATTGGTGTTGGTAATGATTTAACTGATGCAAACAAAGTTTCAAGTGTTACATCTTTACATGGAAAAGCTACACATTTAGTTAACAGAGGATTTAACTTTGATAGCATTTGGAAGGCAAATGAAGGCGAACTTCCTTCACTTCGTAGTTGCGATTCTTTGAAAAAGACATTAGATGCTAACTATGAAAGAACCAGAACAGTTAATTATTCTGGAAATGTTAAAGTAACTAAAAATGGTGTGGCACTTGCAAATGGTGCAAAAGTTACAAAAGGTGATGTGTTAATTGTTACTTACACAACAACCGAAAAATATTCATTAACAAAATTCACCATTAACGGTGTTGCTATTACCGAAAATGACTATGCTTACACTGTTGGTGACGAAAATGTTACAATTATTTATGAAGAAAAATTAACTCATTTTGATGTTGAAATTACACCTTCAACAGATGGTGCTATTAGTGTAGGTGCTGCTTACATTAAGGAAGGTGAAACTGTTACAATTACAATTGTTCCTGTAACAAACTATGTTGTAGATGAAATCACAATTGTAAAAGCTGATGGTTCTGGAAACATTTTGGCAGTTGATAATAAATTTACAATGCCAAGTTGTAAAGTTACAATTACAGTAACATTTAAACAAACATTTGAATTAACAGTTCCTGCTGATGCAACCATTCAAGTTGGTGGTGTAGATTTAGTTAGTGGAACAAGAGTTGCAGAAGGTGACGAATTAACAGTTGTTCCTGCAACAAAAGATGGTTATGTGTTTAAAGAAGTTATTGTTAAAGGTGCAGATGATAGTGATATTACTGTTACTAACAACAAATTTATAATGCCAAATCAAGATGTTACAATTACCGTTAAATATTTAAGATATGGCACAATTACAAAAGCTGCAAATGTTCAAGTGTTTAGTGCAGGAACAGAAATTACTGGTACTGTTTTAGAAGGAGAATTAATTGAATTTATAATTACTCCTGAAACAAACTATAAAGTAGATACTGTTACTGTAACCACTGCAACAGGAGTTGTTGTTGTTACAAACAATACATTTGTAATGCCTAACGAAGATGTTGA
The DNA here is from genome assembly GCA_045577635.1 of Clostridia bacterium. Taxonomy (GTDB): domain Bacteria; phylum Bacillota; class Clostridia; order Christensenellales; family UBA1242; genus UBA6345. The sequence goes on along the minus strand of JAZNIS010000069.1, from coordinate 9,811 downwards.
AATTATTGTAACTTATAAATTAACATATGCTTTAACTATTCCAACATTAACTTCTCCAGATGAAGTTGTTGTTACTAGAAACGGTGAAGTTCTTACTTCTACTGATAGAGTAGTTGCTGGTGATGAACTTGTAATTTCTTACAATGTTTCAGCTTCAACAACTGTTACAGCATTTAAAGTGAATGGTGCAGATTTTGTAAGTGGAAGCACATTCGTTGTTGGTGAGGCAGATGTTACAATTACAATTGAAATAGCTTAATAAAAAAGACCAACGAAAAGTTGGTCTTTTTGTTTGTTTTAACTAATTACTAAAATTAAAAATTTATTAAATATATTATAAAAATAGCTGAATTTAAAATAAAAAAAGCGATTTAAATGTGTTAAATCGCTTTTTTGCCTAAAACAATATGTTTATAACATCTAGTAATAAACCATGTAAGCAAATATTAAGTTAGTTATTTAAAAATTAAAAATTATTCTTGTGGTGCACTTTTTGCTTTTTCAAATTCAGCAAGAACTGCTTTATTTAATTCTTCACGAGTTGGAGTGTTTAGTGGATGTGCAACATCTTTGTATTGTCCATCAGGAGTTTTTCTGCTTGGCATTGCAACAAAGAAACCTTGGTTACCTTCTAAAACTTTAATGTCGTGGATAACAAAACAATCGTCAATTACGATTGAAGCAACTGCTTTTAATTTGCTATCGTCTTTTTGGATTAAGCGAATGCGAATGTCATTAATTTTCAATTTTGTGTACCATCCTTATTTGTAATTAATAATATTTTAGCAAGTATTAATTGTAAACACAACTTTTTTAATAGATTTTTCATATATTATTTTATGAACAAAGAATTAAAAATTAATGAAAATAGGGTGTTTTTTGTTGGAATTGGTGGTGTTAGTATGAGTGCACTAGCAAAACTTTGTTATAGTTTTGGTGCTGTTGTGGCAGGAAGTGACCTTGTAAAAACCACTGAAACCGAAAAATTAGAACCCCAAATTAAAGTGTTTTACGGGCACAATAAAACCAATTTAATTAAATTTAAACCAACCATTGTTGTTTTTACGGGTGCAGTTAATAAAGATAATCCAGAAATAAAATATGCAATAAGTAAGGGTATTAAGGTTTTTGATAGGGCCGAGTTTTTGGGGTTAATCTGTGAACAATATAAAACTGTTATTGCAGTTTCAGGCACTCATGGAAAAACAACAACCACGGGAATGATTGCTGAAATTTTTATTAAAGCTAAACTAAATCCAACAGTGCATATTGGTGGCGAAGTTGTTAATTTAAATGGGAACTTGGTAGTAGGTGATAACAATTTTTTTATTACAGAAGCATGTGAGTTTAAAAAAAGTTTTGAACAAATAAAAAGCACCGTTGCAGTAATTACAAACATAGAATGTGACCATATGGATTGCTATAAAAATTTTAATGATTTATGCTTGTCATTTTTTAAATTTAGTAATAAAGCAAAAACTGTGGTGATGTTTAATAATTGCCCTATAAAAAGGGATTTTTGCAAGAATAAAAACATAATAAATTTAAAAAAATATAAGGTTAAAAACATAAAAATTAAAAAAGGTAAAACAACCTTTAAAGTTTGGGAATATGGCAAATTTTTAGGTTTATTTGAACTATCGGTTATGGGCAAGTATAATGTTTATAATGCTGTACAATCAATAGCAGTTGCAAGGATTTTTAACATACCCTATAAAACAATTTATTTGGCACTTAAAAACTTTAAGGGTGTTAAGCGAAGAAACGAAATTTTAGGCAAAATTAACGGTGTTCCTGTGTTTGCTGATTACTGTCACCATCCAACCGAAATTAAAAATTCAATAAAGGCATTTAAAGGCCAATTTAACCGTGTTTTATGTGTTTTTCAACCACACACCTATTCGCGAACAAAATCCCTTTTAAGGCAGTTTAAACGGTGTTTTAAGGGTGTTGAAAAATTAATTATATATAAAACATATTCTGCTAGAGAAAACTATGATTTTTATGGCTCTGAAACAATTTTGTATGGTGCTGTTGTAAACAGTAATAGGGTGTTGTGTTTAGAAAAAGTAGAGCTAATAAAAAAAATCACCGAAGAAATTGATAATTATGATGCTGTAATTGTTTTGGGAGCAGGCGATATTTATGGCATTGTAAAAAATGGCTTAACTTTTAATTAATTTTATTTTTAAAAAATGGGTTTTAATAAGTTTTGAACTAAAATTTAAAAAAATTATGTTGACACAAATTATATTTATATATATAATAGTAGAGCAATTAAAAATTAGAGGTAATAGTCATGAAAGAAAACACACATCCAAATTATCATGAAGTGGAAGTTGTATGTGCTTGTGGTGAAAAATTCAAAACTAAATCTACTTATAATGGTAATGTTGTTAAAGTTGATATTTGCAGCAAATGCCATCCATATTATACAGGAAAATCTAAAGTAGTTGACACCGCTGGTAGAGTAGAAAAATTCAAAAAAAGATACAACTTAGATTAATTTATGAGAATAATAAAAAGAATATAGGTGTTTTGCCTATATTTTTTTTAGGTTTATAAACAGGGTATGGTTAAACGAATTGAAGCAAAAAAAGAATTTAATAATATTTTAAAAAATAGTGGTATTACCGATTACGATAATAACACTACTCAAATTTTTTTGTGGGTTCTAGGTTTAACAAAAACAGAACTTTTATTAAAAGAAGAAATAACCGAAGAAGAATATTTAAAAATTAAAAGGTTGATTTTAAAAAGAGCAAAACATTACCCTTTGCAATACCTAATTAAATATGTTGAATTTTACGGAAATAAAATTTATGTAAACAAATCTGTTTTAATTCCCCGAAACGAAACCGAACAGTTATGTGAAATGGTTTCAAAAACAGCAAACAATAAATCTGTTTTAGATTTATGCACAGGAAGTGGCTGCATAGGGTTGGGAATTAAAGCAAATTCAACTGCAACCGTAACACTTTCCGATGTTTCAAGCAAAGCAATTTATGTTGCTAAAAAAAATGCAAAGCTTAATAATTTAACAGTTAAAATTGTTAAAAGTGATTTGTTTGAAAACATTAAAGGAAAGTTTGATATTATTGTTTCTAATCCACCTTACATTAAAACAAAAGATTTAAGTGGTTTACAACCAGAAGTTAAATTTGAACCCATGCTTGCACTAGATGGTATGGCAGATGGTTATTATTTTTATAAAAAAATTATTAATCAAGCTGTTAACTTTTTAAACCCTGGTGGCGAAATTTATTTTGAATATGGTGTTGGGCAATCTAAAACCATAGCAAAACTATTGTCAAAAAGGTTTGAGTGTATTAGAATAATTAAGGATTATTATAATAAAAATAGATTTATATATGCAAAATTAAAGGACTAAATATGTTAGATAAATTAAGAGCATATAAAGTTAGATATGACGAAATAAATAAGGAAATTGTTAAACCCGAAGTTATTTCCGATAATAAACTTTATAAAAAATTAACACAAGAATATAATCATATTTCACCTATTGTTGAATTATATGAAAGATATAATAAAACTGCTACCGATATTAAATTAGCAGAAGAACTTATTAGCATTGAAACTGAACCAGAAATGCTATCTCTTTTGCATGAAGAAATTTATGAAAATAAAGAACTTTTAAACAAGTTAACCGAAGAAGCAAAAATTTTGCTTTTACCTGTTGACGAAAACGACGATAAAAATGTTATTATTGAAATTCGTGGTGGAGCAGGTGGCGAAGAAGCAAGTTTGTTTGGCATGGTGTTATTTAGAATGTATACCCGTTATGCTGAACGAAATCGTTGGCGAGTGGAAGTTATTGACTTAAACGAAACCGAATTAGGTGGAATTAAAGAGGCAAGTTTTTTAATTAAAGGAAACGGTGCTTACAGAAAATTAAAATTTGAAAGTGGTGTACATCGTGTTCAACGAGTACCAGAAACTGAAAGTCAAGGACGAATTCACACTTCAACAACAACAGTTGCAGTTTTACCAGAACAAGAAGATGTAGATATTACAATTGATGAAAAAGATTTAAAAATTGATACCTATCGTTCTTCGGGTGCTGGTGGACAGCATGTTAACAAAACCGAAAGTGCTATTAGAATTACTCACTTACCAACAGGTATGGTTGTGGCTTGTCAAGATGAAAGAAGCCAAATTAAAAACCGTGAAAGAGCTATGAGTATTTTAAAAAGCAAATTATATGATTACTATCGTACACAAGCCGATGAAGAATATGCTAAAACCAGAAAAACACAAGTTGGCACAGGCGATAGAAGTGAAAGAATTAGAACTTATAATTATCCACAAGGAAGGCTTACAGACCACCGTATAAATTACACCGTTTATAATTTAGATGCCTTTTTAGATGGAGATATTGAGGATTTAATTGAAAATCTAATTTTAGCAGACCAAAAAGCAAAATTAGAAAGTCAAGCAAACTAATAACTCAAAAACCACACCTAATTTAAGTGAAAAATGCTTAATTTGGTGTGGTTTTTTTAATTTAAAAGTAAGTTAAGTTGCAAATTAACTTTATTTAATATACAATTTAGTTGTTAAACTAAATTTTGTTAATAATTATTATTAAATTTTTATGTTTTAACTAGGAGAAATTATTATGAAAAATGTTATTTTAACAGGTGACCGTCCAACCGGTAGATTACACATTGGTCACTATGCTGGAAGTTTAAAAAACAGAGTTAGATTACAAAACGAAGGTAACTTTGATGAAATGTTTGTTATGATTGCCGATGCACAAGCATTAGGGGATAATCATGATAACATTCAAAAAATTAGAGATAACATTATTGAAGTTGCCATTGACTATATGTCTTGTGGTTTAGACCCAAACAAAATTACTTTATTTATTCAAAGCGAAGTTCCTGAACTTACCGAACTTACATTTTACTATATGAATTTAGTAACATTAAGCAGATTAACTCGTAACCCAACCGTTAAAGAAGAAATTAAGTTAAGAAACTTTGAAACAAGTTTGCCTGTTGGGTTTGTAACATATCCTATTAGCCAAGCAGCCGATATTACAGGTTTTGGAGCAAACATTGTTCCTGTTGGTGATGACCAACTTCCTATGATTGAACAAACTAGGGAAATTGTTAGAAGTTTTAATTCGTTATACGGCGAAACATTAGTTGAACCAAAAGCAGTGTTACCACAAAACGAAGTTTGCCGCAGATTGCCAGGTATTGATGGTAATGCTAAAATGAGCAAAAGTTTAGGAAACTGCATTTATCTTGCTGACGATGAAAAAACAGTTTCACAAAAAGTTATGAGTATGTACACCGACCCTAACCACATTAAAGTTTCCGACCCAGGAAAGGTTGAAGGTAATGTTGTGTTTACTTATTTAGATGCTTTTGCTAGTGAAGAACAAATTAAGAAATATGCTCCTGAATATAATAACTTGCAAGAAATTAAAGACCATTACACAAGGGGTGGACTTGGTGATGTTAAAGTTAAAAGATTATTGATTAATGTTTTAAACGAAGAACTTGCACCTATCAGGGAAAAAAGAGCATATTTAGAAGCTCATAAAAACGAAGTTTACGATGCTTTATTTAATGGTAGCGATAAAGCCAGATTAGCAGTTCAAAAAACATTAAACAATGTTAAAAAAGCTATGGGAATTAATTATCGTGAAATTTTAAAAGATTAAAAAGATAGGCAGTTGCCTATCTTTTTTGTTTTATTTGATTGTTATTAATTAAAATATGGAATGTATTATTATAATAACAACTATATAAGTGAAACTTTTGTTACTGTTGAATATCTTGATATAAATAAATTATTTGAAAAAAATATATTAAATTTGAAAACGGGAAAAAAGTATTATATTTACCAAAAGAAGTTGGTGGATATTCTATTTCAAATATTATCCAAGTCCGATAAAGAAAAAATTAACAAAATAAAAAAAATAATTAACAAGGTACGGGTTGCTATTACTGATTGGGAAATAAATCCTTTTAATCAAACTTAAACAAGTTTAAGAAGCAACACAGCCACTTATAGTTAATTATTGATTAAATTCTAAAATAAATTTATTAATTTGTCAATACAAAATTTAGATAAGGAGAAACCTAATGAGAATTCTCCAAAAAGTTTAGAAGCAATTTATTGTTATGACCAAGCTTGTGTATCGGTATTTTTAAGGGATTAGATACAAAATTACCTTGTAAAATTTATTATGAAACTGCTTGGGGTAGTGATATTGACTATTCTAATGGCAATTATGAAAGAAAAACAGGTGGATATTATGGTAGTGATACTTTGTCACCCACTATACAAACACAACCAGAAGGTGATGTTACTATTTATTAAAAACAAAAAGACAGGTTTAACCTGTCTTTTTTATCTTAAACAGCCACAACGGTTGCAGCCACAGTTGTTGCAAGTGTTGCAGTTGTTGCAGCCGCAACCACCTGTTAAGTTTTCATTTGATAAAGTTAGTAAAAGCAATAGTAAAAAGTTTGTGTTGTTGTTAAGTTCAGTGTTTGTTGCTCCTGCAAAAATTGAAAGTAACAAAACTAGCAAAACATTATTAGAAAAATTCATAATATCCCTCCGTTTTACAAAATTTGATATTATTAACTAATATGTTATAAATATTTTTTTTGTTAAAAATATTGTTAGTGTTGTAAAATTTAATTAATACTTTATCAAAGGATTTTAACTTATGAAAGATTTAATAATGTTGCCAAAATCACAACAAGATACTTTAACTAAATATATGCCAAACGATGAAACTTTAAAAAGATTAGCTGAATTTTTTAGTATGTTCTCTGATTCAACACGAGTAAAAATTATTACAGCATTGTGTTTAGGGAAAATGTGTGTTAATGATTTATCTGTTGCATTAAATTTAAATCAAACAACTGTTAGTCATCAGTTAAAATTTTTAAAAACATTTGGTGCAGTATCAGCTGAAAGGGAAGGTAAAATTATTTATTATTCAATTAAAAACGAAACAATTAATGATGTTATGTTAAATGGTGTTAATTATTTGTTGGAAGCATAATTAAACTTTATTGTATTTTATCTGTGGTGTGATATAATAAATTTGATGAATAAATATATTAACGATATTAAAGACCGTGTAAAAAACCTGCCTTTAAAACCAGGTGTTTACATCATGAGAGATGAGCACGGAACAATAATTTACATAGGAAAGGCAAAAAAATTAAAAAATAGGGTAAGCCAATATTTTTTCAACACTTTAAAACAGCAAAAAGTGCAATTAATGGCAGATTCTGTTAAAACTTTTGATTATATTATTACGGGTTCGGAACTAGAAGCTTTAAATTTGGAAGCAAATTTAATAAAAAAACACCAACCTTTTTATAATATTTTATTAAAAGATGGTAAAGCACACCCCTTTTTAAAGATTGATTTAAAACAAGATTTTCCTACCATTGAAATAACTCGCAAGTTAAAAAAAGACGGGGCAAAATATTTTGGACCTTTTTTTGGAACAGTTAATGCTAGGGAATTGTTAAGTTTAATTAACACAACATTTTCGTTAAAAACTTGCCACTTAAATTTAAACAATGGCAAACTTGCTAAACGGGAATGTTTAAATTATCATATGGGTATTTGCTATGCACCATGTGTTGGTAAAATTAGCAAGGAAAATTACCGAAAAGAAATTGATAAGGTTATGGCTTTTTTAAAGGGTGATGTTAGTTATGCAAAAAACTTATTAACCGAAAAAATGAAATTATGTGCCGAAACAGAAAATTTTGAAAAGGCAATAATTTATCGTAATAACCTAAACTTAATTGATAATTTATCTAGTAAACTTATTACCGAACTTAATAGCTTTGCTGATATTGATGTGTTTGGTTACTTTACAAACGGACTTGCAACAGTTATTTCTGTTTTAGTTGTTAGAGCAGGTAAAATTATGGGGCTTAACAATTTTTCGGTGGTAGATATAACAAATTCAAAGGAAGAAGTTTTAACCAACTTTATTTCGCAATACTATCCAACAAGTTCACTGCCACCAGCCGAAATTATTTTACCTTGCGAACTTGGTGAGGTTGTTGAATCTTTTGTTAATCAATTTTCAAAAACAAAGGTTAAAATAACTATTCCTAAAATTGCTGTTAGAAAAAAACTTTTAACTATGGCAGAAGATAATGCAAAGGAATATTTAGAAAAGAATATTGAAAAAGAAAAGTTGCATGAACTAAAAACCACAGGTGCTGTTAAACTACTGCAATCTAGGTTAAACTTGCCCGAACTTCCAGCCCGAATTGAAGGTTTTGATATTTCTAATATTAGTGGAACAAATATGGTTGCAAGTATGGTTGTGTTTACTAATGGTGAACCAAATTATAGCCATTACCGAAAGTTTAAAATTAAAACAGTTGTTAACAAAAACAATGACTTTGAATGTATGAAGGAAGTTTTAACAAGAAGGTTAAACGAATTAAAAATTTCGGAAGATGTTAGTTTTTCTAGTAGACCAAATTTAATTTTGATTGACGGTGGAAAAGGGCAGTTAAGTTTTGCTTATTCTGTTTTAACTGAAAATGGGTTAAATATTCCTATGATTTCACTAGCCGAAAAAAATGAAGAAGTGTTTGTGCCACATAGTTCCGATAGCATTAAATTAAGTCGTGATGATTATGCTTTAAAACTACTTCAAAGGGTTAGGGACGAAAGCCACCGATATGCAATTACATTTCATCGCAGTTTAAGAAATAAATCGGCATTAGTAAGTGAATTAAGTAAAATTCCACTTATTGGAAAAAACAAAGAAATGGCACTTCTTAACCATTTTAGAGATATTAATAAAATTAAAAGTGCCACACCAAAACAACTTATGGAAGTTGAAGGAATTAGCACTAAACTAGCTAAAAACATTTACGATTATTTTCATAAAGATTAACAAATAAACCCCTTTTTGAATATTAAAATCAAAAGGGGTTTTTATGTTTTTTAAATTAAAAAGTATTGTTAAAAATGGTAAGGTTTTAAGAAATAAATTATTAAAAAATTACACAAGTTTTAAAATTGGTGGAAAAGCAAAATATGTTGTTGAACCAAGCAGTTTTACCGAATTAATTGAATTAATAAATTATTTAATTAAACAAAAAATCAGCTACTTTGTTTTGGGTAATGGTACTAATGTTTTAGCAAGTGATAAGGGCTTTAATGGGGTAATTATTAGCACAAAAGGATTAAATAAAATTAGAATGTTTTCTGATGTTGTGCAAGTGTTTGCAGGTGCTAGTTTAAATGCTGTTTGTAAGTTTTATTTAGATAATAATTTAAGTGGTTTTGAATCTGCTTTTGGCATTCCGGGCACTGTTGGTGGAGCAGTTAAAATGAATGCTGGTGCTTACGATTTTGAAACAAGCAAAATGGTGGTTGGTGTTTTTGCAATAACTAATGGTAAGGTTAAATATTACAACAATTTTGAATGTGGATTTTCTTATCGTGATTCAGTGTTTAAAGATAGCATTATTTTAATAGCAGAGTTTAAAAGAGATAAGGTTGGTTGTGATAAGTGTAAAATGAATTATGTAATGCAAACCCGAAAAAGTTTGCAGCCATTAAATTTGCCATCGGCTGGCAGTGTTTTTAAACGGGAGCAGGGTTTTGCTGTTAGTAAAATGATTGATGAGTTGGGGCTAAAAGGATTAACAGTTGGTGGTGCAAAAGTTAGCGAAAAACATGCTGGATTTATTGTAAATTTTAATAATGCAACAGCACAAGATGTTTTAAGTTTAATTAAAATAATTAAAAGTGAAGTGTTAAAAAGAAAGGG
>JAZNIS010000068.1:0-2527 GCA_045577635.1 Clostridia bacterium | reverse complement strand
TGGCTACGATCCGACTTAATTGAAAGAGTTAAATAACCGTGCTTTAAACGATACAAAACATGCTGCTCGTTTTGTTATGAATATGTTAAAAAATCATTTGATTTTTGCTGATAGCGATTTGAAAAAATCTCCAGTAAGAGCAGTAAAAGGTGCTATGACATCTTATCTTCGTAAAGTTTGGGGATTAACAAAAGTTCGTTTTGAAAATGACAGACACCATGCTTTAGATGCTGCAGTAGTTGCTTGTTGCACAAATGGTATGATTCAAAAAGTAAGTTCTTATTTAAAATTTAAAGAATTTAATAAATGGCATAATCAAATGATTACTGAAGTGGTTGATGGTGTTAAATATTTAATTGATCCAGATGGTGTTAAATATACTGAAGAAGAATATGAAACAATGTTGCAACCAAAAATCCCTCAACCATATTCTCATTTTGCAAACGAATTAAAGTTAAGATTAAGTTCAAATCCTTTAAGTCCAGATGCTATAAAAGATTATATTTCTTATGGTTATGATGCTTCTGATTTATCATTTGTTAAAGAAGTTTTTGTTAGCCGTATGCCTACTCGTGGTGTTAAAGGTCCAATTCATATGCAAACCATTAGAAGGGTTAAAAATAGAGAAGGTAATAAGGTTGTTGTAACAAAAACCATTTTAGAAAATTTAAAATATCAAAATGGAAAAATTGTTGGATATCCAGAAGAAAGCATTATTTCAGACCCATTATTATATAAAGCATTAATTACTAGAATAGAAGATTTTAAAAAGATAGATGCAATAGGAAATGTTTCTTATGATATTAAAGCAGCATTTAAACAACCATTATATAAACCTAAAAACAATGGTGAAAATGGACCATTAGTTAAATCTGTTAAAATAGAAGAAAAAGTTACTGATTTTGTCCCACTAAAAAACAAAAGTGGTGCTGCAAATAGTAGTATGGTGCGAATTGATATTTTTGAAAAGAACAATAAAAATTATTTTGTGCCTGTTTATGTTTCCGATGTGTATAGAGGAATTTTACCAAATAAAGCATGTGTTGCACATAAACCAAAAGAAGAGTGGTTAAATATTGATGAAACATTTAATTTTAAATTTTCACTATATCCTAACGATTTAATTTTTGTAAAATCCAATAGGGGATTAAAAGGGAAATATCAATTAACAGGTAAACCTGTTCAAAGAAATGAAGTTTTTGGATATTATATAAAATCAGATATTTCTAGTGCTGCAATTACTTTTGAAACTGTTGATTCAGAAATTTCATTTGTAAATGTGGGAATACAAAATGTCGTATTAGAAAAATATGTTGTAGATGTGTTGGGTAACATTTCAAAAGTAAAATCTGAAACAAGACAACCTTTAAATTTAAAATCAAAAGCTTAAAAATAAATCGGTGGTGTTTATTATGGGTTTTATTAATGTTTTTGTTGGTAGCGAATGTTCAATTAAAATAAAAAACAAACAATTAGTGTTATTAAAGCAAACAGATAGTATTTCTTATCCATTAGAAGATTTGAATAGTGTTCTAATTGAAAATAATCAAAGTATAATAACAATTAAAAGTTTAACAGAATTAATTAAAAATAATGTTATTGTTTATGTGTGTGATGAAAAACATCTACCTTCAAGTTATTTGTTGGGTTACAATTCTTTTTACACAAATTTAACAATATATAATTACCAAGTAAATAATGGTAAACCGTTTTTAAAGCAGTTATGGAAAAGTATTGTTCAACAAAAAATTTTAAATCAAATTGAAGTTTTAAATATTAATGGTATTAAACACGATTTAAATGATTATGTTTCATTAGTTAAATCAGATGATGCTGACAATATTGAAAGTGTGGTTGCTAATAAATATTTTAAGTTGTTGTTTGGAAATGGTTTTACCAGAAGAACAGATAATTTAATAAATTCTGCCTTGAATTATGGATATGCAATAATTCGTGGGGCAATAGCGAGAACAGTTGTTTCGCATGGGTTGCAACCCTTTATCGGAATTCATCATTCAAACTATTTAAACAATTTTAATTTGGTGGACGATTTAATTGAAGTTTTTCGTCCTGTTGTGGATTTGTTTGTTTATAATAATTTTACTAATACTGTTGAAACGGATTTAACAACCGAAATTAAACTTAAGTTGCAAAATCTATTAAATGCAGATGTAATTATTAATTCTGCAACATATGCTGTTTCGTATGCGATAGAGTTGTTTGTTGAATCGTTAGTGTCTTCATATAAAAATCAAAAAGTCACACTTAAATTTCCTACAATAAAGGAAATTGAGACCCATAAATATGAGTAATTTTATGCGACTTTTAGTGTTTTTTGATATTCCTGTTAAAAAAAAGGAAGAACAACAACAAGCAACAAAATTTCGTAAATATTTAATAGATGATGGTTTTTATATGATACAGTATTCTGTTTATGGTAGGTTGTGCAACACAATTGAAAATGCGAAAGAACATGAAAAACGGTTAAAAAATCATTTGCCATATTGTGGTTCGGTTAGAAGTATGA
>JAZNIS010000067.1:0-17911 GCA_045577635.1 Clostridia bacterium | reverse complement strand
AACAATGAGCAAATACTTTAATAAAGAATTTGTTAATTTAACCGAAAACAGAATTGCATTAATTGCAAACTATATGCCAACAATTGGCAAAACACAATATGGTGGAACAGCAGTAACAAAAATTAAAGTTTATGCCGAAGAAGCAGGAACAATAAAAGTTGGTACAGCAAAAGTTGCTGATGTTGTTAATGCGAGATTAACAGGTGCAGCTTACACTGCAACCACAACAAGTTATAATGTTGTTGCTGGTGAAAATGAACTTACAGTTAATTTAGAACCAGCCGATGATGAAACAATTGTTTTAGGTGGAGAAGGAAGCACAGCAAAACTTTGTGTTGTTAAAGGTGTTAATGGTAATGATGAAGCAGGTAACTTTGCATTACTTAATGGTGAAGCAAATGCCAACCTTGTCTCAAAAACAGGTGAATATGCTGATACTTTGGCTATTTCGGTTGTTGCTAAAATTGAAAAAGAAACAGCTGTATTTGATTCTATTACAGAATATTTAACAAACGAAAATATTGCAAGTGCTAACCCAACACAAGAATATAAAATTGTTAGTGATGCTAGTGCTCCTTACAAATACAAACAAGAATATTTTGCAGGAAAAAAAGTTACTAAAATTGGTGTGCCTATTCATTCAGTTTTATCGTTAACAGAAAACCCTCAAATGAAAGTTTATGTTATTGATAGCACACAAAATTATAAATCTGTTTATATTAAAGACCATGTTAAAAGAGTTATTACATTGGAAATTGATAAAACAACATTAACATCAACAACAATTGGCAGATGGTATTATTTTGATTGTGATATTCAACTTGCTGCAAACGAAACTTTGGCTTTTGGTACACAAGGAAGTGATGTTGATACAATTGATTGGGTGTATAGAAAAACAGCTTCTGATCAATATTTGTTTGTTACTAATGCTAAAATGGATGGTGGTGCATCATTATTATTTGATGTTTATTATATGCAAGAAACAACTTACGAACAACATATTGAAAATTTAAAACAAGCAGAACAAGCTGCTTTAAATGATTAATTAAAGGGGATAAAATATGAATAATAAATTAGGAATTGGTTTAGTTGCAGGTGCAATGGGTTTAAGCATTGCATTTGGTGCAACAGGTTTAGTTGTTGGTTTAACAAAAAAAGGTGAACCAGGCAAAACCGCTTACGAAATTGCAGTTGAAAACGGTTTTACCGGAACCGAAGCTGAATGGATTGCAAGTTTAAAAGGGGCAACAGGTAATCAAGGGGCACAAGGTGTTCAAGGTGTTCAAGGCGAAAAAGGACCTGATGGAATTTCACTTTATGTTGGTTACGATGGCTACATTTGGAACGGTGCTGAAAGAACTGAATTTAAAGTTGAAGAAAACGAAAATGGGGTGTTTGAAGATACAATTAAAGTTGCTACAACAATGAGCAAATACTTTAACACCGAATTTGCTGATTTAAGTGAAAACAGAATTGCATTAATGGCAAACTATATGCCAACAATTAGTAAAACACAATATAGTGGAACAACAGTTGAAAAAATTAAAGTTTATGCAGAAGGTGCTGGAACATTAAAAGTTGGTGTGGCAAAAGTAACCGATGTGGTTAATGCAAGATTAACAGGAGCAACTTACACTGCAACTTTGGCAAGTTATAATGTTGTGGCTGGTGTTAACGAACTTACTGTTAATTTAACCGTTGCCGAAGATGAAACCATTGTTTTAGGTGGAGAAGGAAGCACTGCAAAACTTTGTGTTGTTAAGGGAATTAATGGTGACGACGAAGAAGGTAATTTTGCTATGCTTAATGGCTGCTCAAACACAAATTTAATTTCAAAAACAGGTGAATTTGCCGATACTTTAGCAGTTTGTGTTGAAGCAATAATTTTTAAAGAAAAAGCAGTGTTTGACACAGTTACTTCTGATTTAACCGAAGCAAATATGGTAGCAGCTGTGCCAAATGGCCAAAATGGTGATTATATTGTTGTTAGTGATAATGGTGCTCCTTATAAATATGTTACAAATCATTTTGGTGGAAAGCACATTACAAAAATTGGTGTTCCTGTGCATTCAGTAGCTAGTTTAACAGCAAATCCAACAATGAAAGTTTATGTTATTGATGATTCAAAAACATATTCAAGCTCTTATAAAATGCAAGATAATGCACTTAGAGCAATCACATTAACAATTGATAAAGAAACATTAACATCAACAACTGTTAATAAATGGATTTATTTTGATGTTGATATTCAACTTGCAAACAATGAAACATTAGCATTTGGTCAAAATGGTAATGGCAACGATACTATTGATTGGGTATATAAAAAACAAGAAATTAATCAATATAAATTTGTTACCCAAACCGGTGGATCTGGTGCGGCATCAATTTGTTTTGATGTTTTATATGAGGCAGAAACCTTATATGAAGAACATATTGCAAATTTAAAAGCTCTTGAAAATGATGCAGCACAAAATTAATAAAGTGTAAGTAGGAGAAAATTTTATGAATAATAAATTAGGGATTGGTTTGGTTGCTGGTGTTATGGGTGTTAGTTTGGCTTGTGGTGCAACAGGAATGGCAATGGCTTTAACAAAAAAAGCAGACCAAGGAAAATCTGCATACGAAATTGCAGTTGCAAACGGGTTTACCGGAACCGAAGCTGAATGGCTTGCAAGTTTACAGGGAAACAAAGGACCGGTTGGTCCACAAGGTGTTCAAGGTCCACAAGGTGTTCAAGGTGATGCTGGATTATCGATATATGTTGGTTATGACGGATATTTATGGACAGGTTCAACCAGAACTGAATTTAAACTTGAACAAAATGCCGAAGTTGATAAAAAGATTTTTGAGTCAACAATTGGTATAATGGGAACAATGAAAAAATATTGTACCGGTTTTTATGCTGATTTAACTGAAAGCAGAATTGCATTAATGGCAAATTATATGCCAACAATTGGTAAAACACAATATGGTGGAACAACAGTTGAAAAAATTAAAGTATATGCAGAAGGAGCAGGAACATTAAAAGTTGGTGTGGCAAAAGTTTCCGATGTGGTTAGTGCAAGATTAACAGGTGCAACTTACACTGCAACTTTGGCAAGTTATAATGTTGTGGCTGGTGTTAATGAACTTGCTGTTAATTTAACCGTTGCCGAAGATGAAACCATTGTTTTGGGTGGTGACGGAAGCACTGCAAAACTTTATGTTGCAAGTGGTTTAGAAGTAAATGATGAAGTAGGTAATTTTGCTTTAATTGATGGCGAACAAAATGGAGAGGTTATTTCAAAAACAGGTGAATTTGCTGATACATTAGTAATTGAAACACATGCAGAGTTAAATGGTGTTATTGAAGAAAGATTTTTTGATGAAGATGTTACTACCGAAGTGTTGCCAGCTTCAAAAATTTCTTCCGGAACATCCGTTAGTGTTTCGGGTGGACCATATAGATATATTGCTGATTATTTTAAAGGTGAACACATAACAAAAATTGGTATTCCTGCAAAAACTGTTAGCAATTTAACAAATAATCCGTATATCAGCATTTATGTTATTGATACAACAAAAGCAACCATAAGAGAAGGTATTGTTAAGAAAATTAGAGCTGAAGTAGATAAAACAACACTTTCTTCTACAACAGTTAATAATTGGATTTATGCTACTATTTTTAAAGATGCAGAAGGAAATGAACTAGATGGTATTCAACTTTCTGAAAATCAAACAATTGCTTTTGGTGCATATAACACTGAATCGGGATATGTTGCAGATACAATTACCTGGTCATTTTTAGCAGGAGTATCAACCACTGCAACAAAATATTCGTTCTGTGACGGACTAAAAGCTCCAACCGCTGCAAATGCATCAAAAAATGGTAGTAATTACAACAACATCTTTTTTGATGTGTATACTAAAAGTAAAAATCCATTACAAAAACATATTGAATTGTTAAAAGCTGAGGAAGAAGCTGCTAAAGCTTTATTAGATTAGTATAATAAAAAAACAAGAGAGGGTATCTCTTGTTTTTTTGTTTTTGAATTTTTGTGTGTTAATTAAAAACAATAGTTTCTAACAATGGCAAATGTTAGGTATGATAAATACATTCCTATTAAAATTGCACCTTGCAATTTACTAAAGTTTTTACTTTTAATACACATAATTGAAAGTGTTAATGTTGCAACAAATAAAATTATTAGGTCTGTTACAATGGTTATTGAAATTGGTGCTTGTGCAATTAAACCAACACTTCCTAAAATTAATGAAATGTTCATAATGTTTGAACCAATAACATTTCCAAGTGCTAGTTCATTTTCGCCCTTTTTAGCTGCTACAACTGATGTTACAAGTTCTGGTAAACTTGTTCCAACAGCAACAATAGTTAAACCAACAAGAGCTTCGCTCATACCCATAGCAATTGCTAAATATTGTGCTGTGGTTGAAACGAATTCGCCACCAAACACAACCATTGCAAGTCCAAGTGTAACATAAATAATAATTTGCCAAATTTTTAAATCTTTAATCTCTTCGTTGTCATCAGTGTCTTTTGTTATTTCTCTACCGTAAACAGCAGCAACATCGTCAATAGAATTCATATACCTTTCTTGTTTTATTTTTCTTTTTCTTTTGCGATTTGCATTAAATATTAAAATATAAATATATAAAATTAATAGTATTAATAAAATTAAACTTTCAGTGCGACTTAACATATTTTTTGTTTCGCCGTTTAAAAACATATCAAAACCAAATATCATTAAAATACCTGTTACTGCAATTAAAAAAGGTATATCAATTTTTTTGGTTGATTGTTCCATTTTAAGTGGATTAAATATTGCAACTATACCTAAAATTAACAACATATTAAATAGGTTAGATCCAACAATGTTTCCAACCGACATGTCAATATTTCCACTAATTGCACTAGTAATACTAACCGAAAGTTCTGGTAAGCTTGTGCCCAAAGATACAATAGTTAATCCTATAAACATTGAAGGAACTTTTAATTTTTTTGCAATAGCACTTGCTCCACCAACAAATAGGTCGGCACCTTTAATTAACATTATCATACCGATAATTAAAAATAAAATATTTAAAAAAATTGTCATAATAAATCCTTTTATATTTAAATTTGTCAACAGGGGAATTATAACATAAATTATAATAATTTTAAATTAAAAACCATTTAAAATTTTCCTATAAAATAACTAAATATTTTTTAAAAAAATACTTGATTTATTTATTATAGTTTTAAATAAAAAGCGGTGTTTTGTTAGTTAATTATATGGTGTAGATTTTAATTGTGATAATGTAAAATTTAAAGGTTTAATATTTACCGTTTGCTAGGTTTTAAGTTTTAGGTTTTAGTTTAAATAAAATAAAACCGTATTTCAAAATGAGTTGTTTTTGATTTGATTATGTAACTTTTTGACAAAAACTATATATTTATAAACAATAAACACACAAAGTTGTGGTTTAAAGTAAAATAAAAAAAGCAAGAATTAATTCCTGCTTTTTTATTTTTATAAAATTTCGTTAGGGGTTTTTGCTATGCTAAGTAGCCCGTAGTATAGGTTTTTAAATCCGTCGTAATCCATATCAATACAAAGTTTAAAGTTTGTGGTTACATGCATTACTTCACTTACTAAAACACCTTTGCCATCAAAAAACTGAACACTAGGTTTAACATATTCAAATTTAAATAGTGTTGGTTCAATAATATATGCTGTTGCACAACTATCGTGTGTTGCAGCATTTTCATCGGAAACATGACCGTCTTTATAATTTTCATACATAATAGAAAATAATTTTCCGGTGTTGTTAATGCTTCTTAATCTTTTAATTTCTTCTTCGTCAATATAAGCATAATGTCCAAAGTCCATTGGAATAATTGTTACATTTGCACCACTGTTTAAAACTATTTCACAAGCTTCTGGGTCACGGCTTATGTTGAATTCTGGGTAAGGTTTTTCTTGTTGTAAAACATTATCTTTTGTTCCACCCATAAACACAATTTCTTTAATTCTGTTAACATCTTCTGGGTAGGTTTGTAAAAGTTTAGCAACATTTGTTAATGGACCTAAAACCAAAATTGTTGTGTCAGGGTAAAGTTGAAGTGCACAGTGCATAGCTTCGTAAGCAGGTAGTTCAATTGGTTTTGTTGTTACTCCTTCATATTCGTATGAGCCAAATCCATTTTTGCCATGTCGGTTAGTTGATACTAGTGGACGGTTAAGTGGGTGTGGCATACCTTGTGCAACAGGAATATTTTTGCCGTATAGTTCAAGTAAATGTAAAACATTTTGTGTTGTTACATCAATACCTAAATTACCTGCTGTTGAACAAAGTAGTTTAATATCAATGTTTGGAGCAAAGAATGATGTTACAAGTGCAACAGCATCATCAATGCCTGGGTCTGTATCTATAATTAATGATGTTTTCATAAATTAACTTCCTTTTTAATTTGCTAACCTAATTATAACTTAAAACTTAAAAATGTAAAAATAAAAAAAGATGACTTTAAAAATCATCTTTTAAAATTTATTTAACTTTATCTAGTTTTGTTCTAAATTCGTTTAGGTAAACTTCTCTTGCTTTTGGTTTTAGTTTGGCATAGTGACTGTCGTTTGTTGTTAATGTAAATAAATTATCATCTTCGTTAATTTGTAAACATGCAAAATTAAAAACAGGGCTTACTCTATATGGGTCTTTAATTTTATCGTAGGTGGTGTATGCTTTGTTTCTCCACATAGTAGGTTCGGGAATAGGTGTTGAAAAATCTATAACTTCACCCGATAATGTTTTTATGGTTTTAGGAATTGCAACAATAATGCAATTTCGTATGTTATAGTTTTTTGCAGTGTAAGCATAAGCTAAAATTGAATCTATGCTAAAACTACGGTTTGTTCCGTAGTGTGTTAAAGTGCGGGATATGCTTGAATAATTACACTTTAAACCATTTTGCATGATGTCGGCAATAGCTTCTTCCATATTAAGTTCAAGTTCTTCTAACTTGCCTTCGTTAATGTGGTGCAAAAACAAATTATATTCGTTAGGGTTGTTTTTACCTGTTAATTCTTTAATTTGTTTTGTTAACATTGTTTTTAGAGCAAGTTTGCTGGTGAATTCGTATTTCATATAAAAAGTATAACATTTAAATTTTTTTTGTAAAATAGGCAACTTGCATAAAGGTTGCCCTTTAATATTAATTTGATTGTTGCAAATTTGGTTTTATGATAAAATTATAAAAATTTTAAGGAGATATTTATGGAAAAAGCTTTATTAATTATTAAACCTGGCTTTATTAATCACCGCGAAGGTATTTTAGAAATGCTAACAAACATTGGTGTTTCTGTTATAAAAGAAGAAAAAATGATGCTAAATGATGAAATTATTTCTAAACATTATTCTGATTATTTAAACGAAGAATGGTTTGCAGGACTTAAAGATTATATGCAAAGTGATGAAGTTATTGTTTTGGTTGTTGAAGGTAGAGATGGTATTATTCCTGAAATCAGACAACTTTTAGGCGATAAGAAAAATCCTGCACCTGGAACTATTAGATATGTTTACGGAATTGGTAACACAACAAAAAATGTTATGCATGCATCTGATTCAGTAGAAAATGGTATTAGAGAAATTAGAAACTTCTATCCAGATTTAGTTTAAAAAAATTAAGCACAAAATTAGTCGTTTTGTGCTTTTTTATGCTTTTTATGGCAGGGGTTGACTTGACAAAATACTTTATTTAAAGTATTCTTATTTGGACAATATGTAAAAGGAATTAAAAAATGTTACAAGCAATAAATGTATCCCTACAATTTGGGGGCAGAAAATTATTTGAAGATGTTAATATTAAATTCACACAAGGCAACTGCTATGGCATTATTGGTGCTAACGGAGCAGGAAAAAGTACATTTTTAAAAATATTAACAGGCGAAATTACACCTAACAAAGGTGAAGTTGTTAAAAGCCCAAAAGAAAGAATGAGTGTTTTAAATCAAAACCAAGAAGCATTTAACAACGAAACAGTTATTAGAACTGTGCTTATGGGTCATAAACGATTAATTGAAGTTATGGAAGAAAAAGATGCCATTTATCTAAAACCTGATTTTAGTGAAGCTGATGGTATGAGAGCAGCTGATTTAGAAGCAGAATTTATGGAAATGAATGGTTGGGAAGCAGAAGCTGATGCTCAAACATTATTAAATGGCTTGGGTGTTCCTTCCGAAGTTCATTATAGTTTGATGGGAGAACTTGACCCTAAACTAAAAGTTAAAGTTTTACTTGCACAAGCATTGTTTGGTAACCCAGATATTTTAATTTTAGACGAACCAACAAACAACCTAGATGCTGTTACAACAAAATGGTTGGAAGATTATTTAATTGATTTTGAAAATATTTTAATTATTGTTTCGCACAACCGTCACTTTTTAAACAGAGTTTGCACACATATTTGTGATGTTGACTATGGTAAAATTAACACATTTGTTGGTAACTACGATTTCTGGTATGAAACAAGCCAATTGTTACTTCGTCAACAAAAAGAATTAAATAAGAAAAACGAAGCCAGAGCAAAAGAATTGCAAGAATTTATTGCAAGATTCTCTGCAAATGCTTCTAAAAGCCGTCAAGCAACTTCTAGAAAGAAGGAGTTAGAAAAACTTACCCTTGACGATATTAAGCCAAGCAATCGTAAATATCCTTATATTGATTTTAGGGTTGAAAGGGAAGCAGGAAACGATATTTTAAAAGTTGAAAATTTAACCAAACCAGGATTTTTTGAAAATGTTTCATTTACAGTAAATAAAGGTGAAAAAATTGCTTTCGTTTCTGATAAAGGAACTGTAATTTCTGCATTGTTTAAAATTATTGCAGGTGAAGATAAAGATTACACAGGTGAAGTTAAATGGGGTAAAACCATCACTTATAGTTTTATGCCACAAAATTACAATGAATATTTTGACAACTGTGATTTAAATCTTGTTCAATGGTTAGGACAGTTTAGTAAAGAACAAGAACAAAGCTTTTTAAGGGGCTGGTTGGGCAGAATGTTGTTTACAGGCGAAGAAGGTTTAAAGAAAGCTAAAGTTTTATCTGGTGGTGAAAAAGTTAGATGTATGCTAGCTAAAATGATGTTAACAAGTGGTAACTTTTTATTATTTGATGAACCAACAAACCATTTAGACCTTGAAAGCATTACAGCACTTAACAAAGGTATGATTAACTTTAAAGGTAATATGTTATTTACTAGCCACGACCAAGAATTAATGAACACTGTTGCAAACAGAGTTATTGAAATTAAAGGAACAAAAACCTTTGATAAACTATGTACTTATGATGAATATTTAGAAAACGAAAAATAAAAAAGGGGACTAAATTTTAGTCCTTTTTTTGTTTTTTTCTTGACTTAAAAATGGTTTTTATATAAAATAAACTAACACTAACAAGTGTTAGTTCTAATAAATAAATTATTT
The DNA here is from genome assembly GCA_045577635.1 of Clostridia bacterium. Lineage (GTDB taxonomy): Bacteria > Bacillota > Clostridia > Christensenellales > UBA1242 > UBA6345. Next base: position 8,447 of record JAZNIS010000067.1, on the reverse strand, counting down.
AATTTTTTATTTTTTTAAAAAAGGAATTAGTATAAATTGGAAAGAAAAATCAGAGAAGATTCTAAATATTCGCAAGAGTGTATTGTAGATGCTTTTATTTATTTGTTAGGTGAAAAGCAGTTACAAGCCATTACTATAACCGAAATTTGTAAAAAGGCAGGTGTTGCCCGTATTACATTTTATAAATACTATAAAACATTAAACGATGTTTTAAAGGCAGCTGTTGATGCGAAATTTGCTTTATTTAAAGAAGAAATTAATCAAGCCAAGCAGTTTAGAAACACTAAATATGCATTAGAAGTTTCTATTTCTACAATTGCTACTTTGCATAAACCATTAAAATCGTTGGCAAAATCTAAAATGTCGGGTATATTACTACAATATTTTACCGAGGCATTACTAACTATTATTCCTAACATTGGGTCTTCTGACGAATATCAAAATAGTAGATATTTATTTTTGTGTGGTGGTGTTTTTAATATTTTAACAAATTGGGTTTTCAAAGGAATGAAGGAAACCCCAAAACAACTTGCCGATCAAATTTATGTTGTGGCAAAACCATATTGGCAATAATTTTTGTTTGTTTTATTAATTAGGCGGGTTTTACCTGTCTAATTTTGTTTATTTGGTGCTTTTTGTGGTTAATAGTTTTAGTTTTAATTTTGTTATAAATAAAAAAGATGGTAAAATATATTTGGTAAAAAAAAATTAAGGATACAATTATAATGCTTACAAACGAACAAATTTTAGAAATTAAAGAAAGCTTTGGCGATATGGCTGATAAGGTTTTGGAAGCAATTGAATTTGCTAACGAAAAACATGATGGTGTGTTAAGAGATGATGGTACACCATATATTACACACCCATTAACCGTTGCTGAATATGTGAAAAAATATAAAAAATCTAAAAATGCTGCAATGCTTTATATGGCTGCTGTGTTACACGACACTATTGAAGATACCTTTACTTCTTATAAAGAACTTTGTGTAAGGTTTGGTGAAGAGGTTGGAAGTTTGGTTATGGAATTATCCACAGCAAAATTTGCACCACTTTGGATTAATAATGGTAAAGGTGGAAAAGCTGAATATTTAGCTAAAAAAATGGAAAATATGACAAATTATGCATTATATATTAAATTGTGTGATAGATTGCATAATTTACAAACTTTACATGGCTGTTCGCAAGAAAAAATTGCCAGAACTTTGCACGATACCCGAATAATTTTAGATTATTTAACAGTTGTTAGGGATTACACAGCAAGCCAAGAAAGAGTTGTTAAGGAAATTGAGAAAATTTTAGCAGAATACAACAAATAAAAGGATGTGATTTTACACCATGCAAATGGAACAAGAGTTTATTACAGATATAATTAATGTTTACGGCGAAGAAAATTTTAAAATTATTAAAAGAGCTTTTGAATTTGCCGATGAAAAACATAAAAACGATACAAGAGACACAGGCGAACCATACATTATTCACCCTTATCATGTTGCTAAACATTTAGTTAGAATGAGAGCTGATGTTTCAAGTGTTGTTAGTGGATTGCTTCACGATTGCATTGAAGACACCGATTGTTCTCCTGAGGAAATTAAACAAAATTTTGGTGATGTTGTTTACAACATTTGTTTAGGTGCTTCTAAAATTGAACCTATTAAACATGCCAGAAGAAAACATTTAGACGAAAACGAAAATTTAAGAAAAATGTTTTTAACCATGAGCAAAGATGCTAGGGTTGCCTTTGTAAAACTTGCTGATAGGTTACATAATATGCAAACCCTAGATATTAAAAATAGGGCAGACCAATTAAAAATTGCAAAAGAAACATTAGATATTTATGTTCCACTTGCCGAAAGGTTAGGTATGAACGAATTAAAACATGAACTTGAAGATTTATGTTTTAAATATATTTTTCCAGAAGAGTATGTTGAAATTAATGCCTATATGGAAGATAACTACAAAAAAAGAAAAAATCATATTGTAGATATTAGAGAAAAAATTAAAACAGTTGCAAACGAACATAACATAGATTGCAGGTTGCAAAGCCGTATAAAAAGTAGTTTTGGTGTGTTTAAAAAAATTAGCACCAAAGGTAAAGAAAATGTTTTTGATGTTATTGCTCACCGAATTATTGTTAAAGAAATTAAAGATTGTTACACAATGCTTGGTGCAGTTCATAACATGTGGAAACCTGTTGATGGCAGAATTAAAGATTATATTTCAATGCCTAAAAAGAACTTATATATGAGTTTACACACAACTGTGTTATATCCAACCGAACAAGGTGAAATTCCTTGTGAAATTCAAATTAGAACCGAAGAAATGCATATTTTTTGTGAATATGGTATGGCTGCTCATTGGATGTATAAAGAACATGGTTCAAAAGCAACAAAGGTTGATGGCAATAGTGCAATTTTAAACATGAAAAAGCAATTAAGTGCTTCTTCCGATAAAATTTTGCAAGAAAGTGAAACAGATGAGTTTATGCAAATTATTAAAGCTGGTTTTTATGCAAATAAAATATTTGTGTTTACACCAACTTTAAATGTTGTTGAATTGCCAGAGGGTTCAATTCCACTAGATTTTGCATATGCAATTCACACAGGGCTTGGTAATAAATGTGTGGGTGCTAAAATAAATGATAAAATGGTGCCTATCACAACAAAATTAACCACGGGTGATGTTGTTGAAGTTTTAACAAGCACTTCAAAAGGACCTTCAAGAGATTGGCTTAAAATTTGTAAAAGCCGTGGTGCTATTAACAAAATTAAAGCTTACTTTAAAAAGGAAAAACGAGAAGAAAACATTAAAATTGGTAAAGACATTTTAGAAGAACAAGCAAAAAGAAAAGGTTATTCTTTAAACAAACTTTTAGAAGATAAAGAAACTTTGGCAGAAATTAGTTTTAAACACCATTTGCTTGGTTTAGATGAAATATTTGCCGCTGTTGGTTACGGTGGAATTACTGTTAGCCAAGTGTTAGGTAAGTTTATTTCTAAACAACAACAAAGAGATAAAAAAGAAAAGAAACTATCACTAGTTACCGAAACACAAAAAAGTAGCGATGGTGTTATTATTGGTGGTCACGATGACCTGCTTAAAAAGGTTGCAAAGTGTTGTAAACCAATTCCTGGTGACGATATTATTGGTTATGTTTCTAGGGGTAGGGGTGTAACAATTCACAGAAGGGATTGTCAAACATTACACAATTTAGAATCTGGCAGAATTGTTGAAACAACCTGGAATGAGAAAAGTTTATCAGAAGTGTATAATGCTAGTTTTAAAGTTATTGGCAGAAATGCATCTGGAATTTTAAATCAAATTTCTAATAAAATTTCCGATAGTAAAATTGATATTACCTACATTAATGGTGAAGTAACTAAAATTGGTGATGCTGTGTTTAATGTTGGTGTTAGAATTAAAACCAGAGCACAACTTATGGAACTTATTAACAAAATTAAAACAATTTCTAATGTTTACGATGTTATTAGATAAAAAATAAAAAAGACCTAAAATTAGGTCTTTTTTTGTTATTTATTTTCTTTTAAAATTTCGTTTAAGGCAATTAAAATTCCTAGTTTTCCATATTCGTAGGTTAAGCCACCTTGCATATATGCAGTGTATGGTTCAACCATAGGGCCATCACAACTTAATTCAATTGTTGAACCTTGTGTAAATGTTCCTGCCGCCATAACTTCTTCGTGTGGATATCCTGGCATTGGTGCTGGAACAGGAATAACAAAACTATCAACAGGTGAACCTTTTTGAATTCCTGCATGGAAGTTAACCATGTTTGCAGGGGTAAACAAATTAACAGTTTGAATAATGTCGGTTCTAGGTTCGTTAAATTTAGGGTCAACATCAAAACCAAGTTTTTCCATAATTAAACTAGCAAAAATCATTGTTTTTAAACTAGAAGTTACTGCTCTTGGTGCTAAAAACAAACCTTTTAAATAGTTAATGTTTTCGTTAAAGTTTGCACCTAAATCTTTTGCTGTTCCTGGTGCAGAAAATCTTTCAGCAATATCATAAATTAAATCTTGTCTGCCAACAACATAGCCACCACTTTTAGCAATTCCACCACCCAAGTTTTTCATAAGTGAACCAACAATAATATCAGCACCAACATGGGTTGGTTCTTTTTCTTCAACTAAATCGCCATAGCAGTTATCAACCATAATAATTACATCTTTATCAACGGCTCTAATTGCTTTGCAAACTTTTTCAATTTTTTCAATGCTTAAACTTTTACGGTGAGAATAACCCCTAGATCTTTGAATTTCAACAAGTTTAACTTTGCTTTGTTTTAATCTTTCAACAATGGTTGGAATATCAAAATCGTTGTTAACAAGTTCAATTTGTTCGTAGTTAATTCCATTTTTAATTAAAGAGTTGCGGCTATCACCTTCAAGGCCAATAACTGTTAAAAGTGAATCGTAAGGAGCACCTGTTATTGAAATAAAGGTGTCACCATGTTTTAAAAGTCCAAAAAATGTTAAACTTAAAGCATGAGTTCCACTCATAATTTGTGGTCTAACCAAAGCATCTTCTGCTCCAAAAATTTGAGCATAAATTTGTTCAATTTTGTTTCTACCAGCATCGTAATAACCATAACCGTTTATTTCGGCAAAATCAGAACTAGCAACTCTGGCATCTTGAAAAGCTTTTAAAATGCGGGAGCTGTTTTTTAAACAAATTGCATCTAAATCGCTAAAAATGTTTGTTAGTTCTTTTTCGGTTTCACAAGCCAACTTAATTAGTTTTTCATCAAAATCAAAATTACTATACATGTTATCGTTTTCCTTCAAATTTTTACAGTAATTATTTTAACAAAAGCAACTTTAAAAGTAAATAATTATATATTATTTGACAAGTAAATATTCTTTTTTTATAATTTTTTTGTAAAAATTTAAAGGAGCATTTTTTTATGCAAACAACAAGAAAACAAAACTTTTTTATTAGGTTATGGAATTATTATTCTACCTACGAAAAAGTATGGTTTTTCGGAATAACCATATTGGCTTTTGCTTTTGCTTTTTTGTTTCCGGAAGAAGATATTGCCGGTGTAAATGGCAAAATTATTATGGCACTTTATTTGGTGGATATTTTTAGTAACATTTTGTGTGAACTATTAATTTCTAAACAAAGTAAGTGGAACTTTTTAGTATCGTTAGTGGTAGAGTTTACCGAAATTGCAATTTGTATTGTTTGTGCTTATAGGTTTGCAACCATGGCAACAACAATATTTTTCTGGATTCCTATTGATATTATTAGTTTCTTTATGTGGAACAAACATAAAGATAAAGACCAACAAGAATTAACCGAAGTTAGAAAACTTACAGGTTGGCAAGAAGTTTTAGTTTTAACAGCAATTGTTGTTTGGACTATTGGAATTGGTTATTTGCTAACACTTATTGATGTGGAAGAAGGTATTTTATCTAATAGCCCAACCTTAACAAAAGTTGTGTGTTATTTAGATGCTTGTTGCAGTGCAGTTGGTATTGCTAATGGTTTGTTTATTTTGTTTAGATATAGAGAACAATGGGTGGCTTGGTATATTGCAACATTTATTGAAATTGCAATTAACATAATTGCAGGTCAATGGATTTTACTTGTATTAAAATTTGGTTACCTAACAAACACAACCTATGGTTATTATAAATGGACTAAATATATTAAAAACAAGCAACTTGCAAAAAGTGAAGCTGTGGTGGTTGAACAAACAAAACAAATTGATGATGATAATCCCGAAAATCCAACCGAACTACAAACAACTGTTTAACTATTAAGCAACCACTAATTAATTAAGTAAATTAGTGATTGACATATTGCTAAAAAATGACTAAAATAAATACAGAATTTAAATTTAAAAGGAAAGCGAATTATTATGGTAGATGTAAATGATATTAGAAATGGTATGACTTTATTAATTGAAGGAAATATTTATCAAATCGTTGAATTCTTACATGTTAAACCTGGTAAAGGTGCAGCATTTATGAAAACTAAAATGAAAAACCTAAGAACAGGCACAACACTTGAAAGAACATTTAACACCAATGTTAAATTTGAAGAAGCTAGAATTGATAGAAAAACTGTTCAATACCTATATGAAGCTGGTGGAACATATTACTTCATGGATAATGTTACCTACGAACAATATGAATTAAACGAAGATCAATTAGGTGATAACAAAGATTATCTTTTAGAAAATATGGAAGTTCAATTAACATTCTATGGCTCTGAACTTTTAGGTATCACACTTCCAGAAAAAATGGAATACACCATTGTTGAATGTGAACCTGGTATTAAAGATAGTACTGCTACTGCTGCAACAAAAGTTGCTAAAATTGAAACAGGTTTAACTGTTAGAGTTCCTATGTTTATTAACGAAGGTGATAAAATTATTATTACTACTGTTGATGGTAAATACTACGGAAGAGCATAGTTAAAAATAAACACAACTTATTTTAGGTTGTGTTTTTTGTTTATTTTAAAACTATAAAATAATTTTTAAAAATTAAAATTCGTGCTATACTTAACAAAAATAAGTGTAAGTTTTATAAGGAGAATTATGGAAAGAAAAGTTGCATTAGTTACAGGTGCTGGTAGGGGCATAGGAAGGGCAATTGCAAGGGAATTAGCCCTAGAAGGATATAATGTTGTTATTAACTATAACACAAGCGAAAAATTGGCAAAACAACTGTTTGAAGATTTAAAAGTTTTAAACATTGACCCTATGTGTGTTAAGTGTGATGTTAGCAATGAAGATGAAGTTAAAGCAATGGTAGATGCTGTTTATAAAAAATATGGACACATAGATGTGTTAGTAAACAATGCAGGTATTGCCATTGATGCCCTATTTTTTGACAAAAAGGTGGAAGATTTTAGAAAAACTTTTGATGTTAATGTAATTGGAACTTTTTTAGTTAGTAAGTATGTTGGCGAAAAAATGTATGAAAACAAATACGGAAAAATCTTAAATATTTCATCAACCAATGGTATAAACACCTATTTCCCAATGTGTGCCGATTACGATGCTAGTAAAGCAGCAATTATTTCATTAACACATAATTTGGCAGTTCAGTTTGCACCTTATGTTAATGTTAATGCAATTGCCCCAGGGTTTATTGCAACCGAAAGTGAAGTTGGTGGAATGGACGAAGAATTTATTAAATTAGAAGAAGAAAAAATTTTATTAAAACGAGCAGGTACCGAACAAGATGTTGCTAACCTAGTTAAGTTTTTGGTTAGCGACCAAGCAGGATTTATTAACAATGAAGTTGTTAAAATTGATGGTGGAATTTACGGCGATTGCTAAAAAATAAAACGGATAAAATTTATCCGTTTTTTTTAATCTTTTAAATCGTGCCAAGTTTTAATGTGGTGTATGCAAATGCCTGTTTTTTCAGGAACAAGAGTTTTTAATTTGTTTAGTTCTTGTTTTAAAATTGTTTTACCTTCTTCTTTAAATGTTACTTGGTTTTCTTCGTTTCCACATTCAACACTTAATGTTATTTGTTTGTTTTTTTGTGTTGCATATTCAATTTCTTCTTTTGCAACCGAATAAATTTTTTCGGCTGTGTCTCTGTAACTCATAACAACAACTCCATCAGCAATATCAATTATGTGTTGGTAGGCAGGTTTTGTTTGATTGTTATAGGTTACGGCATCGTCTAACCAAAAAGGAATATCGTAAGTAAAACTAATTTGTGGGTAGGTTTGTTTTAATTTGTTTGCAAGTTTTACAAATTGATTAATTAAAAACTCTCTGCCAATTTCAGTATTAAAGTTTAATTCGTTTGGCATTGGGTCTAAACTGTTTTTAGATTGGTGTGGCTCAATATCTAAATGAACACCTGCAAATTTATTTTCAGGATTATTAGCATTGTAATTAATGTAATTTTTAATTTTGTTATGTAACTTTTCTTCTTCGGTTTGGTTATATAACCACTTGTAGTTTCCGTCTAACCAAAATACTGAAATTCCTAAACGGTTTGCTTGATTAATATATTGTGCAGTGTTTTCGTTAAATTTACTTGAACAATAATATATTTCGTTAATATTATTTTGCTTTGCAAAGTTTAAATACTCTGTGGTTTTTTCGCTACTAAACTCATCGTTCCACCACCAAACAGCAAAAATGCTAGTTGGTGTGTTTGGTGAACAAGAACAACCCAAAAATATTAAACTGCTTAAACATAAACAAATTATAAAATTTAAAATCTTTTTCATATTCACCATTTTACAATAAAATCAAAATTTTAAAAAGCAAAAAGAAGCTTATGTGCAGTATTAAAATTGTTAGCGATTTTTGTTTTTTAATGGTAAACCATTTCAATCACAATATAATTGCATAAAGTTTTATTTAATTAGCAACAAATATTAAAAATAAAACACTTGACAACTGTATGTCATTTTATTTATACTATTGCCGTCAGTTTTTAACGGTG
>JAZNIS010000066.1:0-15253 GCA_045577635.1 Clostridia bacterium | reverse complement strand
TAACTATGGCAAAAAAGAAAAAAGGTGGTGCTTCTTTTATTGTTAGCATTATTTGTTTAGTATTGTCTGTGTTACTTGTTGCAACATTCTTTATGCCAACTTTTGCAGAAAAAACAGAAGATGGTTATAAATATAACGGTGTTGTTTTAACACAAGCATTCTTTATGGACGAAGATGATGCAAAAGAAGCAGGTGTAAATGCACTAAATGTTGTTAAATACAACGAAGAAGAAAGAGAAGATTTTGCAAGATCTGTTGCAGCTTACACTTACCTAAACAACGAAGAAAATGCAGGATTTAAAATTGCAGTAGTTGCTAATTGGTTTGTTGTTATTGCTGGTGTTGCAGGTATTATTTTATCTGTTTTAGCACTACTTAACAAAGGCAACGGACTTGGTTTAATTATTGCAGCATTAGTTGGAACTGTTGCTGGTGTTGCTTTATTAATTTGTGCATCAAGCTTTGTAAATTACATTTACGACACCGCATTAATTAAAGACCTTGCAACATTATCTGTTGGTGCTGGAACTTGGATTGCTATGATTTCAGCTGTTGTTACAACAGGTGCAGCTGTTGCAGGAAAAGTAATGAAAAAATAGTTTAAAAAAAAGAACCTAATTTTAGGTTCTTTTTTTTATTTTAATATTAACGAAAATGTTCCGTTTCCTAACACCGGTAAACTATTACTTCTTTGTGTTAAATCGGTTAAAATTTCGGTTACAATATAATTGTTAATATCAATTATTTTTAAAAATTCATTGTTTTTAGTATCTTCGGCAACCTTGTTTAAAAAGCCAATTAAAGTATCGTTTTTATCTTTACTTAATTGATTAATTTGAACAGTGTTTTCTTTTGTTTGCACCCTGCTTCCTGCTGTGTAAGCCACACCCGAACAGGTTAGGTAAATTTCGCCCGGAACTTTACCTGCATTTTTACCCAAAGCATTTTTAATATCGGTTAAATCAAATTTAATTACTGTTGTTAATGTGTATAAGTTGTCACTAATTTCAGTAATACTTAACTCTAACAAACTAAAAAACTTTTCGCCATTTTCTTTTTGTGAAAGATTATTAATCATGGCACCAAGTTCATAATCAGCAATTGTTAAATTGGAATTTAATGCTATTGTTGGAATATTTAAGTTAACATTTCCATTAATATCAAAAGCAGTAAAACCACTTGCCTCTGCTTTTGCTTTAAATGTTGTAAAGTCCCCTTCCCTTATAGGATTTTTCGCTATGCTGTTTTCATCAACAGGTTCGTTTAGCCAAGAAACATAATCGTTAAAAGTGTTAAGACCAACACCAAAAACCGTTAAAGTTTTCATGGCAGCAATAACTGATATTATACCTAAAACAACAATAATTACCACGGCTATAATAAGTCGCCTTAAACAACCTTTTCGCTTGTCAACATCAACTAATTTTTTATTTTTATTTTTAAATAACATAGTTTATAAAGCCACCTTAAAAAATAGATAAACAAGTAATCCTAAAACTATTAATTTCCATATCCATCTAAACGGATTTAAAAATTTCATATTTCACCTTTAATTGTTTTTACTATTCTAGTTTACGAATTATTTAACAATTAGTCAAGTTGTGTTGTTATTACCACACCAAAAAAAGAAGGCAACTGCCTTCTTTTTTCCGTTTACTTTATTATCTTCCATATCCTGCAACGGTTAAAGCATTGTCTGCTTCAATAACTTTATCATAAATTGCTGTAAAATCTAATTCAAAGTTAAATGTTGTATCGTCAGGATTTTCTAAATAATTATTATAAGCATTGTTAATAGGTTGAATTTCATTAACAACAGCAGTGTAAATTGGATTTAACACAGGGTCAGATTCAAAACCTGCTGGCATAATGTTTTTAATTCCGTTATCACCAACAATTTCGCCTGTGATATACTCTGCAATTCTAACAGCTGCAACAGTTGGAACAACACAAAGTTCTTGTAAATCATTTAATGTTTCACCAAAAGTTTTAATTGTTAATAAGCCATCATCTGTTCTGGTAATATTAACCGATTCTAAACTATCAATTAAATCGTTAATTGAACCAAAATCTTCAAATATCTTGTTATAGGTTAATTCGCCTTCTTCAACTAATTCGCTTAAATCTTTTGTATTTTCTAAAATTTCAGTGATAGCTGTGCTTAACTCACTAATGGTGCTGGTTAAACTATTTTTTGCTTTATCACAAATAAACACTAACACATCACTTCTAACCGATTTTAACCATAAACTTGAATTAAAGGCATCAAGCATAGTACCAAATTCGCCAAAGTTAAAGGTTTCAACATCTACAGATGTTAAGCTTTCAAATTTTTCAATAAACAATTCTAAATATTCAAATTCAATTTTATATTTATTTTGTAAATCAACTAATTCAATACCATCAACATTGTTTTTAATTTCTTCAATTATTTCAACAATTTCACTATCCATTTGTGTTGTGTCAACTTCGGAAATTGCAAGTTTAACAATATCTGGCCTTGCAGCACTTACAACCACACTATGATAGTAACCATAGGTAACATCGTAACTATCTAACATAGCACCAAATTCACTATAAAAGTTTTCACTTTCTGGATTTATGCTTTCAATGTTGTTAAAAATACTATTTAAAGCTGTTAATTCAACTTCATAACTTAAATTGTTTCCGTTGTTAATACCATTTTTAATGGTTGTAATAACAGTTTCAAGGTCACTTCCTTCTTCAACAGCACCTGCAAATTGTTCAATTGTTGTACAAACAATTGTTTTAATAACTTTTTCATTAATTAAAACACTATCTTCTTTTAAAATATTATCAAAGGTTTTACCTGTTGCAGTAATACTTTCGCTTGTACTAGAATCACTAGCTAAATCCATTAAACCATTAAGTAGGGTTTTTAAAACAGTAAATTCTGCTTCCCAATCAATATTTTCGGCTGTGTCTATATTACTTTCAATTTCGGTTAAGGTTGTTGATAACATATTTGAATTATCAATTTCCATTTCTTCTACACTGCCAAGCAACACTTTAACAATATTTTTAACTTCGCCATTAAATAATGTTGTTTGGTTTAAAGTGTTAAACGATGCCCCAAGTTCGCTAAATGTTTCCGATTCTTCATCTAATAAAACCGATTTTAAATCGCTTGCATTAAACACATCGTTACCAACCAAAACAACTTCGTTTAATTTTGTAAATTCAGTTTCCCAAACAGCAACTGACCCAACATTGTTTTTAACCCTTTCTAAAATTGGTTTTAAATCTTCAAATTCAGCAGGAACTAATGTTTTTGCATAGTTTAAACCAGCTTTAATAATTGGGTTAACCGAATCACCTAAAAGTTCGGTGTTTTTAATAGCATCTAAAACTCTGCCAACCGGAATTAGTTTAATTTCTTTTTCTTCACCAGAAAAACCATCTAAAACTTCAACAATATCGTTATAAACATTGTTTATTTTAATAAATTCATTTTCATAATTGTTAACTTCGCTTAATCTTTTAACAGCATTAACAACTTCGGTTTTAACAGGTTCTAATTCATCTGTAAAATCAGTAAGCATATCATAAACTGAATCCACTAATTTATCTTCTGCCGCATTAACAAGTTTTTTATAATTTTCACTTGTTAAACCTTCGTAACCTTTAACCGAATCTAGTAATTTACCAGCAAGTGGTAATGAGCTTTCGGTTATATAATATTTACTTTCTAAATCAAGTGAGTTTGCAAGCCCAAACACAGTTGTTGTGATTCCTGTAAACAGGTTTTTAACAGCTTCTGCATCACCATGTTCTTCATCAACACTAAAATCGGTTACATCTAATGTTTCGGCAACATATTTTAAAGATGTGTTAACCACAATTGGCATTATGCTAGAAGAAATTTGCATTGAAAATAATTTATTGTTTACACTTTCAACAACTTCATCAGAAACAAGTTTTGAAATGTTTTGGAATGAAGCCGTTTCTTCGTTTAATAGTTCAAGCAAAATATCATTTTCATTTAAAATTTCTGCAATATCTAAAACTGCCAAAACTTCGTTTTTAATAGAACTAAATGTAATTTCTGATAATTCTTTAAACCCTTTTGTTATTGCTTCATCAAAAACTTGTTCACCTGTGTTAGGTAATTTAATAATAAACTCTGGGTTATTAATAATTTCATCCATAACTAGTGGATATAAATTATCACCAAAAACGGTTAAAATTTTTAATTGGAACACATTGTTAACAACTGTTTTTGCAGAAGTAATAATTTGTGTAATTTGTTTCTTTGTTAAATTGCGAGTGTCAATGTTATACAAATCGCTAACCGAAGAAACTGTTTTTAAAATTGTTTTAACTTCATCTTTTAAAACAATACGATTTTCGTTTACTGTTGCACTGCTTAAACCTGAATAGGTTGCATTTGTAACAAATTCAACACCTGTATATTTTAAAATTTTAGAAACAAAACTATCGGAATAAGCATTTATATACTTCATTGCATCTTCGCCAAGAAGTTGAGTAATTTGCCCACCTGTAACAGTTTGTTGTTCTTCTTCACCTGTTTCGGCATTTACAACTTTAACGGTGTAGGTTTTAGTTGTTTCTTTTTCAACTTCGTTAACAATTGAAAACACACCCATAACAGGCATTACCGTTGTTGCCCCAACAAATAAACCTAAAAAACCACCAACAATTCCACCAAACAAACGATGTTTTGGTTTTTTATTTCCTGCTGCATCTTTTCGTTTAATAAAAATTAAAGAAAGAATTGACCAAATTGGCCATAGCACAATTTTAACAACCCAAAACAAAATTACATAAACAAAAGCATTAATAAACAAAGTTACTAGTGTTAAAATCATATCAACAGTTTCTGGACTTTTTGCTAAAATGCTTCCAAAACCAGAAATATCAGAAAGTAAAACTGTTACAAGTTCGGTAATGGTTGCAACAGCAACACCGTTAACTTTAATGTTTAAAAATGATAGATTTATTCCCATTACCCATTTTGTGATTATTGGTGTTAAAAAGAATAATGCAACAGCACAAACCAAAATCCAGCTTAATCTAAATGCCGATTTTTTAAGACCCCTTATTAAACCCCAAAACAATCCTACTAAAATAAATAAAGCGAAAATTCCACCAAATATTAAAGGTATGTATTTTTCCATAAAAACAACTCCTGTTTTTTAATTTTAATTAGGTTATACTTAATACTATAAATAGTATATAACATAACTGCTTTGATTTTCAATTTAATATTAAAAATAATAAAAATATTTTGTCGGCAAAAATAAAAAAGTTGTATTGCTACAACTTTACTTAATTAAATCTGGCATTAAATTTATTCCGGCAAATTCATTTAAAAAATAATAAAAAGGAACTACACCATAAGGCACAACAAAATCAACTCTGCCCACAACACTATCTAAACTAAACGGACCTTCAACCGAACTATCAATACTATAACCCCTATTATCACCCAAAACAAATATTTGGTTTTTTTGTAATACCAATCTACCTTTATTGTCAAAAACTGCACTGCTTTTGTCAGGGTTAAGCATTGCAGAGTGTTTAAATTTAATAAAGTTATCTAGGGTTTGCATCATACCCAAGTTGTTTGGGTCGCCCGAAGTTGCAATATTAAATATGTAATCCTCAACTAGTTTTTCACCATTACGATAAACCGAAACTTCATAATTATCATCTTGTTTTATTTCAATAACATCACCCGGCATACCTATTACTCTTTTAATAATATGGTCAACATCGGAGTTTGATTTTTTTTCTAGAACAACAATGTCTCCATAGTTAACTTTTGCAAATTTATGAATATAAACAACATCACTTTTTGTTGCCCCTAACTTGTTTAAATTTGGCTGCATACTAACACCATAAACAGGTGCCGTTTCATAGGCAATTGTGAAGCATATAATAAACGATGCAATTATGGCACACATAAGCACAATTGCACGACAAATATACTGAACCCAAAAGTTCTTTTTTACATATATTAAATTTTCGGTTTCAACATTAAAATTTTTATTCATAATTAAATCTTTATTATTTTAACACAAAATTATAAAAAATTAAAACTAATGCCCAAATTTGTTTAAACTATGTTTGTAGAAATTTAAAGGTTTTGGTAAAATACTTTTAGTTTTTATTAATTAAAAAGGATTTGTTATGAAAGCTGAATATTACATAGAACAATTAAAACCCATAGTTATTAAATATTTTGATGACGACCGTAGTGGCCACGATGACGAACATTTAACCCGAACAATGCAAATTGCTTTACATATTTGCAAAAAAGAGAAAAAGGGAAATGAAGTTGTTGTTGCTATTGCTGCTTTTTTACATGATGTTCACCGTTTAATGCAAACAAAACTAAAAAGATATGTTAGTCCACTAGAATCTTTACCAGAAGTTGAAAAGATTTTAGAAAACATTGACATTAGTTTAGAAATGAAAAAACAAATTTTATATTGCATTGAACACCATGAAGTTTATAATTGGAATGACCCTGAAAACAAAAACAGACCTGTGGAAGTTTTAATTGTTCAAGATGCTGATAATTTAGATGCCCTTGGTGCTGTTGGTGCTAGCCGAAGCATTTGTTATAGCCATGTTAATCATATTCCTTGGTACGACCCAACAATACCATATAACACAAACAGCGATTATGCCGAAGAAAATGGTTTTGGTCCAAGTTCGCTACACCACTTTCATCATAAACTTTTTAAGCTTGGTGACCATATGAACACAAAAACAGGAACAAAACTTGCAAAACAAAGAATTAAGTTTATGAAAAAATTTGAAAAACAACTAATTGCAGAAATAGAAGGTATTTGTTAAAAACACAGTTAAACTGTGTTTTTTATTTTTTATGGTTATTGACTAACAGTAAAACCTTTGTTATTATTAATTAATAAATTAATAAAGGAGCACAAACTATGGCAACAGCAGAAAAATTAGCTGAACTTAAAAACAAGCTTGGTTTAGGTAAGTTTAAAAGCTATACCTATGAACAACTTTGTGCCCTAATTGATCCAGCTGTTTTTTATAAAACAATTGGCTCACCCGAAGATTTAAGAAGTTATTTACAAGCCCTTCTGTTTGAATATTGCAAAATTAATGGTTATACACCAGCAGCAGTATCGTTTAGCGAAAAACCACTAAACGAACTTGCATACACAAAAAAACTTTTAAATGGTGAATCAACTGTTGTTTTTAATTCTGTTTTAAAAGATATGTTTAATTCTATGGCATATTATAAAAACAACTTTTACCCATACTTACTTGTTCTTTCCACACTGCACGAATCTGTTCATGTTGGACAAAATGAAGCAACTGTTAACAACTTGCTTTATAGCAAACTTCCTACCGATTTAAAAATTGCTGTTTTAGATAAAATGTTAAACACCGAAAAAATTGTTGCTTTGGCAAAAGGCGAATTAAACTGTAACCCTGATGGCGAAGATTATGTTAGCAGTGCTTTAATGTTAGAAAAAGTTTTTAGAGCTGCTAAAATTAGAGAAAATCCACTTTATGACTATGCTAATTCACCTGAAGAAATTACTGCTAGGGACTACTCTATACTCGCTGTTTCCGAAATAATTTATGCTATGCAACCTAGTGCAACAAAAAACCTACTTACCGAATTTGTTAAAGAATCAAAACATCACTCACTTCAAATGCTTTACGATAAATCGGTTAGCAACTACGGATTTTTTGAAGAACTTGAACGAGGCGAACTTTACGAAAATATTCCACACATAAAAGAAAAACAAGAAGCTTTAATTGAACTTGTTGATGCACAACTTAAACAAAGTGGAAAGGGAACATTTTCGGAATATTTAGAAACCAATAACACCGAATTTATTAAAGTTGCCGAAGAAATTGAAAAACTATCTAACCTAAACGGAATTGTTGGCATGATTGTTAGTGAAGACACCTTTACAAAGCACTGCGATAAACTTGCCGAAGAATTAGATGCAAGCCGACATTCTAGATTAAAAATTTTAAACAGAAATTACACAACCTTATTTCCTTCAACTCATGCATTAACAATTTATTGCCCTAAACCTGCACCATTTGTTTATAGTGAACAGTTGGTGTTTGATTCGGTTAAAGAACAACTAACAAAAGGAAAAGCAAAACAATAAACTGTTTTGCTTTTTTATTTAATACTCCAAATAAAACTATTTACATAATAAATTTTGTGTGATTTTATTTAAAGTTAGTGTATAATATGTTTAATAAAAATTTTATTTTGTGTCTATGGTGTAAGGGATAGCACAATGGTCTTCGGAACCATTAGTGAGGGTTCGAATCCTTCTAGGCACACCACTATTTTATTAAGGAAACTAACATGGGTTATTTTGAAGAAAAAGTTAAAAGATATTATAAACTATACAAGCAAAATAAACCTATAAACAAGGTTTATGCTGTCGTAGAAAATAACGGCAGTTTTTTGGTTTTAAAAACCGATAAAGGAAACTACAAACATTGTTTATCAGGTGGAAGTGTTGATAAAGGCGAAACTAGCGAACAAGCTATTAAAAGAGAGCTGTTAGAAGAATTAAATATTACCGTTGAAATAGTTAAAAAACTAGGCGAAATAAACTATAAAAGCCATTGGAATTACAAGGGTAAGGAATTTGACATTAATAATGTGGCTGAAATTTTTTATACTAAATTTGTTGAATATGGCAACAACAACAAATTTGGTTTAGATGGCGAATTTAATAGCAACACAACAATTGCAAAAATCACAAAAGAAGAAATGCTTGAAACTGTTGCCGAATTTAAAACTTATAATATTAAATTAGATTAGGATAAAATATGAAACTTATTATAGCAACACAAAATGCAGGAAAAATTGAAGCTGCCAAAAGAGCTTTTGAAAAATACTTTACCCCTGTTGAAATTACAGGAATAACAGTGCCATCAAATGTAAGTGAACAACCTGTTAATGAAGATACTTTTTTAGGTGCAAAAAACAGAGTTAAAAACTTAAAGCAATATTGTAAAGAAAACAACCTTACAGCCGATTTATATTTAGCTGTTGAAAGTGGAATTGTTAATCTTTATGGCGAATGGGCAATAACAAATTTTGCTGTTATTGAAGATAATAACGATTTTTTCAGTTTTGGAACAAGTCCATCTTTTCCTGTTCCTAAACATTTAGTTAACAAAATTATTGAAACCGATTTAAGCCAAGTTATGAATAATTTATTTACAAAAGATGACGAAAGAAGCAAATGGGGTGGTGGCATACAGCTACTTTCACAAGGAAAGGTTACCCGAATTGACTTAACCGAAGCAGCTTTTATTATGGCTTTAACAAAATACTTAAATAAAAATTGGAATTAAAGGATTTTAACTTATGAAACCAACCCTAACCCTTTTAGTTGGAGTGCCTGGCAGTGGCAAAACCACTTGGGCAAATAAAAACCATAAAGAAAACGAAGTTGTTTTATCTAGCGACCTAATTAGAAAAGAACTTTTTAATGATGAAACAAATCAAGAAAACAATAAACTTGTGTTTACAACACTTTACAATAGGGCTCGCGAATTACTTAAAAGTGGTAAAAGTGTTATTATTGATGCAACTAATGTAACAATTAAAGATAGAAGCCGTGCTCTTAACAACTTTAAAAATTTTGCCGTGTCAAAAGTTGCCATTGTTTTTAAAACGGCAACCGATATTTGTAAATTTAGAGATAAAAACCGAACTAGAACTGTTGGCGAAGAAGTTATTGATAAGTTTACCGAAAAATTTATTAACCCAACAAAAGAAGAAGGGTTTGATGAAATTATATATATAGAATAAAAAAAGCACCTTGTTAAAGGTGTTTTTTATTATTCTTCTGTGTTTTCAACAATCACTGTTTCTTTATTTTCAGAAGCCATATTATTTACAGTTTTTCTTTTAAATATTTTTGAACGGAACAATAAAATGTTTAAAACAATAAACCCTGCAATTAATATTCCCAAAGTAATATAAGGTTGTTTTGGTGCATATGTTGCCAAAAACATTATAGGAAAACCCAGCACCATGGCAGGTAGGTTTTGATAAACTAAATTGCTAGAAGATTTACCTGTTAATTCAGGGTCAATTTCCCTTAACAAAATAATACCTGTGCTTGCTGTGCCTGTTAACATTCCGTACATAGCCAAAAATTGTTCGTGAGCATATGATGGAAATAATTTTTTTGCAACAAAGTAGTTGTATAAATAAGTGATTAAAGCCCCAACTGCTGCTAAAATTATAACTACTCCCCAATAATTTTTTAAAATATCTAATCTAATTGCAGCAATACCAGCAACAACCATTAAATCAAACGAAACATTTGAAATATGTGATAACAAATAGTTGTCGGTACATTCATTTTTAATAATATTTTTCTTTTTTAGTAAATTAATTATAGCTTTAACTAAAATGGCAATTAACACACCAAATAAAAAGTTAAATCCATAAACAACCGATTTTAATGATGGTAATACACCACCCAAAGCAAACATAATTCCATAAGCAACTAAATATGTTATTAAAATTAATGCAATTTGAATTGTTAATTTTCCTAAACCACCTTCTTCATCATCTTTATCGGTAATTGTGTAGGTTTTATTTAGTTTTTCCTTATCTTTAACAAACTTTTCTGGGTGTCGTTTTTTAACAATATGTAAATGAATTACACCACCAATGCTTGCAAAAATAAACCCTAATGCTGCAATTGTTAAACCAAAACTTCGACCACCAACAAAACCAAATTGTGTTTCGTAAATGTTGCCATAGTTTAATGCTTGTCCTGGTCCTTGACCATAACCAAAAGCAAGTAACACACCCGAAGCTGAAAGAAGTGATGGAATAATTAATGCAGCAACAATGGTTATTGCCATACCAACAATTGCCTGAATTAAATAGGTTGAAACGGTTGTAACCCCTGTGTTTAAAATTTCGGCACTTCTTTCTTTTGTAATTGTTCCTCCAACCGATTTTAATGTTGATGCAATAAAACCAATTGCCAACATATGATAAGTAATTATTTCTAATGTTTCGGCACCGTTACCACCAAAAATATTCAAATTAAAAAACACTTTACCTGTTATGGCATTATAAACCACCGATATAACAAGTAAAATTATACCAGCTAAAACTGCTGTTGGAATTAAACTTTTTTGCATAAATTTAATTCGCTTTTTTAAAATGTTGGAAATTAATAACGAAATTAAAATTACGGCTACTAAATTTAATAATCCCCAAACACTAAAGTCCCAAAAATTTTCCATAGTTATTATCCTTTTGCTCTGAATTTTTGTAATGGTAAAACATATTAACATATTTTACAGCATTAAAATTTTTATCCCCTTTAACCTGAAAAACTTTATCCAAATAATAAATGTTAAGTTTATTTCTTCCTAAAACACTTGTGGCAGTAATATCATCAAAATTTAAAACCATATTGTTTATTACAAATTTATTGCCGTAGCATGATAAATTTGCTTTTTTGTTAACACAAGTTTTATTTTTATATAAAGCAACTTCAAATAAACTTATATCATTAGAAAAATATGGTTTATTAAAGTATGGTTTTATATCTAAATTATTTACAAAATTTTCCTGATATTCATACCAATCGTTAACAAAGGTAAACGGAAAATTTGTGTTAATACCTTTTAGTGTTTTATTTTTTAAATATTCAACTGAACAACCACAATTTTTACAAGTGATTATGTTTTTATTGCATTCAAATTCAGCAATTCCACATTTTGGGCAAACATAAACTAACCTGTTTAAATATTCGGCTAATTTATTACCCTTAAACTCGCCATTGCAGTTAGCTTCATTAACATAAAGTTCAGTTTTAATTAAATTATATAATTCATCTTCTGTTAAGTTTAAGTATTCTTCTGGTTGTAAAATTTTAGAAACCCCTGCTGTCATTCTGCCTTTTCTGGTTTTATCACTCCAACGGGGTTGAACACCATAACCACCTTCAATTTTAAAAAAGGCAATAGGTAATTTTAAAACCTGAACCAATTTAACAATTGATTTTTTTATTGTTTCAGTTTTTCCACTAAATGTTCGGTTACCTTCCGGAAAAATTGCAATTGTTCCACCTTCCTTGGCAACCCTTAAACAATCTTTAACAGCTTTTAAATCGGTTGTTTGTTTTTTTATTGGAATAGGTGCAACTGCCCATTTTATAAACTTTGACACTTTCCCCATTGAAAACAAATCTTCGCTGGCAACATAATAAACATGTTGTTTAAAAGCAAAACTTATAAAAAACTGATCAAAAGCTGTTTGATGATTACTTAATATTAAGCACTGTCCTAATTTTTTTTGCTTATTAATTTTTATATGATACTTTAATTTTGTGATTGGATATAAAATAACATAAATTAAATTTCGCATAAATTTATGTCGGGCAAAAATCCATTTGTTTTTTCTTTTCATATGAATCCTTATTTGTTTTCTGTTAAAATTCTCGCCATTTGAACACCTGATGCACTAGCCATCATAAGCCCTGTGGTTAAACCACCACCATCACCAATTGAATATAAATTTTTAATGCTTGTTTCAAAATTTTTATCAACAACAACTGTGTTAGAATAAAATTTAATTTCTGGTGCATAAAGTAAGTTTTCAGGATTAGCAAAACCTTCAACAACTTTATCTACCGACCTAATAAATTCTAAAATATCGGTCATGGTTCTGTAACCAATTGCATATGTAATATCACCAGGAATTGCACTTTTTAAAGTTGGTTGAACTTTGTTGTTATCAAGGTCGGATTGCCATGTTCTTCTGCCCCTATAAATATCTCCTAACCTTTGAACTAAAATTCCACCGTTACTTAATTTGTTAACATTTTCGGCAACATTAATACCATACTCTAATGGCTTGTTAAATGGGTGTGTAAAATGATGTGATGCCAAAATTGCAAGGTTTGTATTTGTGCTTTTTCTATCTTTATAACTGTGCCCGTTTACAAGTGTTAAATTGTTTTTATACACTTCTGCTGACACAAAACCACTAGGATTTTGACAGAAAGTTCTAACTTTGTCACCATAAGTTGTTGTTTTACCAATAAATTTTCCTTCATATAAAAGTTTATTAATGTTAGCCATAACCGAATCAGCTAGTTCATATCTAACACCAATATCAACCGAACCAACTTCGGTTTTAATGCCATGTTTAACACACACTTCACTTAACCAATCAGCACCTTTTCTACCTATTGCAATAACAACTTTTTCGGCATAGTAGTTTGTGATTTTTGGGTTTTCTTTTTCTTGATCGTAAGCTGAAAAAGTTTCAACACCAACAGCAACTCCGTTTTCAATAATAACATCTTTAACGGAAGTATCGTATAAAATATTTATTCCATTATCTTCTAAATAATCTTGCAATCTGCCATATAGTTCTTGTGATTTTTCTGTTCCTAAATGTCTTAACGGAATATCAATTAAACTCAATTTTTCCTTTGCGGCTTTTTGTTGTAGTTTTAAAATTTCTTCTCTGTTTTCAACACCTTCTAAATGTGGTTCGGCTCCAAACTCTAAATAAACATTATCCGTGTAAGTAAGTAATTCTTTAATTTCGTTACTTGAATAATAATCCTTAATATAGCTTCCACCATTTCCACCTAAATACATATCATCACCTTCGTTAAACATTGAAAGATGATAAGACAGTAGTTTACCATCGGAAAATGCACCTGCACCTGAAAAACCACTTGTTATGTTACAATATGGTTTGCAGTGTAAACATTTTTTAGCTTTTTCAATTGGGCAACTTCTGTTTTTAATGTTTCTGCCTTGTTCAATAAGTAAAACATTTTTAGCATTATTTTTCTTAATTAATTCGTAGGCACAAAAAATTCCACTAGGACCTGCTCCAACAATAATTACATCATATTTATTCATAACAATCTCCTTTTTATCACAAAACTATTTTATCACATTGTTCATTTTTTTTATAATTAAAAAGCAAAATTTAATACTTTTTATTAAAATATATTCAAAGTTTTCCCTTTATATCAAAATAATTTTAAAATCTTTTGGAAAAAACGAATTTGTTAGTTATAATAAATTTAGTTTAAGTTAATCATTTCGGAGGGAGTATGAATATTAAAAATGTTTATATTGGTGGATGGTTTCAACGAACAATGTTGCAATTATCCGAAATATACTTATTTGTTAAAGATGCAAAATCAAAATTAAAATTAGATCAACAAAAACTAGAGGAATATAGAAAAAACCTTAACATTGGCAGTTTAGATTATAATGTTAGTGGTGAAGAATATATTAAAATTACAACAGGCGAAAATTTAGAAATTAAAATTTTTGAAGACGGTTTAATTATTTTAAAAAACAACAAAGTTAGCAAAGACACTTTACTTGCTGATATTGATAAATTAACCGATTATTACGAAAATAAATTTTCACCAGCATTAAGTTATATTTTTAGTTTAGGTGCTCCTGTTCCAAAAGAACTTGCAAACATAGAAACTATTTATCCTTACTTTGTTGTTTGCGAAAATTCTAACCATGATGAAATTATGGAATTACTTTCACAAACCGACCGTCAAAAATATTTTGAAATTTCTACTGAAAACTACGATGTTGTTAGGGGCGATAAATTTTACTTTATTAACGATAAAAAACATCAAACCAGAACAATTGAAAGATATATTGAAGAAGAAGTTTTTGTTAGAGAATTTAAAGGTCAATTACACCGTTATTTAAACATTCACCGTATTGTTTGGGAACAAATTGATGATGTTAAAAGCAACACAAAAGTTAAAGGTAAAGACATTGTTAAATTTAATAGTAAATTAAATAATATTGCTAAAACAATTAACTTAATTGATGGCCGTATTAAACAAATGGGCACATATGTTTCCACAAGAGAAAAAATTGCAAAAGCCGATGAAGGTTTACAAGAATTTTTAGCTGTTTCTGGTTATAAATACGAAACATTAAAAAACACATTAGAATATATTAAAAGTTTGTGGAGCATGACTCAAAACCATGTAAGTTCTGCTCAAAAACTATTCTCTTCGTTAACAAATTCGGTAACTAGCCGTTCGGTTAAAGGTTTAACCATTGTTACTTCCATGACAGCTGGTGCAACCATTATTGATTTATTTACAAAATCTAAACCATCACTTTCTTGGTTTGGTGTTGTATACTTCATTTTACTTGCATTAATTGGTTGGGGTTCAACAAAAATATTAAACTTCTTCTC
>JAZNIS010000065.1:0-2224 GCA_045577635.1 Clostridia bacterium | reverse complement strand
ACTTTTTGTTTTTGACTTAAAATACAAGTCATTTAACCTATATAAATTCACATAATCATTAGAAAAAAAGGGAGGAGAGAAAAATGAATAAACAAAGTAGTAAAAAGTTAATATTTATAAGTTTCATTTGTTTTGTTACTTTTTTTATAACAGCTTATTATTTTGCTTGTTCAAATAAAACAAATCTGTCGTTTGCTGAAGGAGATACAACCTGGCAAGATAATTATACATATGAATTAAACGAAACAGATGGTTATATAAATTTAATAAAATATATAGGAAGTGAGACAGAATTGATTGTTCCTGCTAAGGCAACAATAAATGGTAATGATTATACAACAACTTTTCCTAGTCAAGATAAAGTTTGGGAAAATAAAAAGGAGCAAATAACTAGTATTGTTTTCGAAGAAGTTTTGTTTCCGGAAATTTGTAATAATCTTTTTGATGAACATACGGCACTACTTAGTGTTGATTTAAGTAGGGCAAATATGACAAATGTAAGATCATTAAAAAGTCTTTTTAGTAGTTGTACTAACATAAAAAGTGTAAACTTTAGTAACTCAACGACTAACTTAGTTGAAAATATGAATGGTCTTTTTTGGTCATGCTATAATCTAGAAGAAATAAATCTTACAAATTTTAAAACTACAGCTGTAAAGGATATGGCTAGAATGTTTTATAATTGTTTTGCTTTGAAAACAGTTGATCTAAGTGGATTTGAGACAAGTAATGTTGAGGATATGTCAGTTATGTTCTCTGGATGTAGAAATTTAATTTCTTTAGATTTAAGTTCGTTTGATACAAGTAGTGTACTTATTATGAAAGAAATGTTTTACGGTTTAAGTAGTATCACACAAATTACATTTGGTCCTAGTTTTAATACTCAAAATGTACAAACAATGCAAAAAATGTTTTACAGCTGTAAAGTTTTAGAAACAGTAGATGTAAGTGGTTTTAAAACAAGTAATGTTACAATTTTAGAAGGTATGTTTACTGGTTGTCAGAAAATCAATAATTTGAATTTCTCTACTTGGGATGTTACAAGTGTTAAAGATACACAAAGTATGTTTAAAAATTGTAGAGCTATAACAAGGATTGATTTAACAAATTGGAAAACAGATTCACTTTTAGATATGTCTGGTATGTTTTCAGGATGCAGTAATCTAACAGAAGTGTTATTTGGTGAAAATTTTGATACAAGTGCAGTAACAGATATGAACAATTTGTTTTATGCTTGCAGTGCCTTAACTAGCGTAGATGTAAGTCATTTTAATACTGGTCAAGTAACAAATATGCATGATATGTTCATGACGGCAAACAAACTTACTAGTCTAGATGTAAGCAGTTGGGATATAAGAAATGTAACTAATATGAATGGAATGTTTAATGGGTGTAGAAAACTAACAAGTTTAGACTTATCTAGTTGGAATACTGAAAATTTAACTAATACAAGTAATATGTTTGCCTCGTGTACTGGCTTAACTCAAATTACTTTTGGTGAAAGTTTTAAAGCTAGTAAAGTAACAGATGCAAGTTATATGTTTAGTGGATGTACAGGTTTAACTACTTTAGATTTTACTAAGTTTAATGCAGTAAGTTTAGAAAACACAAATTTAATGTTTAACAAATGTTCAAATTTAACGACATTAGATTTAAGTACATTTAATGTTAGTAATGTAACAGATATGAATAAGATGTTTTTTGAATGTTCTAAATTAACTAGTGTAAATGTAAGTAATTGGAATACAGGAAATGTGCAAGATATGAGTTACATGTTTTACTTTTGTGAGGCTTTAACAACATTAGATGTAAGTAATTGGAATACCGGAAGTGTAATAAATATGCAGCGTATGTTCAATGGTTGTAAAAAAATAAGAACATTAGATGTGAGTAGCTGGGATACTAGTGAAGTGATAAATATGGAAGGATTATTTTGTTTATGTAATTCTGTAACAATTTTAGACGTTAGTAAATGGAATACAGAAAAAGTAACAGACATGGGATGTATGTTTTTACATTGTGATAGTTTAATAACAATAGATGTAAGTAATTTTAACACAGAAAAAGTAACTAATATGTCTAACATGTTTTCGAGTTGTTCTAATTTGGAAACACTGGAGGTAAATCATTTTGATACAAGTCAAGTAACTAGTATGTGGGCGATGTTTCAAGCTTGTGGAAAATTAGTAACAATAGATGTTAGTGGTTGGAATACAGCAAAAGT
>JAZNIS010000064.1:0-3861 GCA_045577635.1 Clostridia bacterium | reverse complement strand
CATGGCTACGATCCGACTTAGCATGAATACTTACTTCAATACCATATTTTTTTGCTTGTTCACCTAATTCAATGGCAGTTTCGTCACCAAGTGTAATTCCCCTACCAAAACTATATTCATAAGCTGTTAACCCAATTTCTTTTAACCATTTAGGTGCTTCAACCGATTTTTTATACCCTGCAGCATAAAAAGTTTTACAATTGCCAGCTGGACCAAATTTTATCATAATTACCTCTAATCTTCTAATAAATAAGTTTTTAGTTTAATGCTACCATTTTCAACAGTGGCAACACCTAATAATTCAGTTTTATATAATATAAAAACATTAGCATCATTTTCTAATTCAACATTAACTGTTAATCCATTTTTTAATTTGAAAAATTCACTATCATTAACACTTATTGTTTTTATGTTTTGAAAAACTGATTGTATTGATAAACAATAATCGTTTAAATTTGAATTTAATAAATCGTTTAAATTTACCGAATTTTCCTTATTAAACACACCACTTTCCGATCTCTCTAAAAATGTTACAGTAGCAAGTGAATTTAATTTATAAGCCAAATCTCTAATTAAACTTCTAACATAGGTTCCACTTGAACATTCAATTAAAAATCTAAATTTATTTTGTTCAACTTCACACAAACATTCAAATCTAAATATTTCAACAACAACCGGCTTTAATTCAACAGATTTTCCACTTCTAGCTAAATCATATGCCTTTTCGCCATTAACATTTTTTGCACTGTAAATTGGTGGTAATTGTGAAATTTTACCCACAAATGATTTGCATGAATTTTCAACATCTTGCCTGTTCGGAAAAACATTTGTTACTAAATTTGGTTCCGTACCCAAATCTAAACTTGGAGTTTCATAACCAAACTCACATTCAACAATGTATTGTTTAGATTTATTTAAAAAATAGTCAAACATTCTGGTTGCCTTTCCAATAGCTATGGGCAAAATGCCACATGCTAAAGGATCTAAAGTTCCCATGTGTCCGACCTTTTTTAAATTAAATTGTTTTTTTATTTTTCCCACAACTGCCGCACTAGACATATTTTGTGGTTTATAAACATTTAAAAAACCAATCATATTAACCTAATTTTCTAACTTCTTTTGTACAAGCATTAACGATTTTTGTTTTTGCTGTTTTTAAGCAGCCAAAAATATTGCATCCGGCAGCATACATATGTCCACCACCACCAAATTGTTCTGCTATTATAGAAACATCAACTCTACCAGCACTTCTTAAACTACAACGAAATAAACCATTTTCTTTTTCGTATAACATAATTCCAACTTCACAACCATTAACATTAGTAATTAAATTAACCAAACCAGTTGTGTCGCTTAAATCGGCACCTGTTTCTATTATATCTTTTGCAACTAATTTAAATAATCCAACTTTTCCATTAGCAAAAAATTCTGCACCTGTGTAAGCTCTTTTTGTTAAATCAAATTTAGCAAGAGTTGTATATTTAAATAAATATTGATTTACAACATCTAAATCAAAGCCAAAATCAATCAAATCAGCAACAATTCTATGTTCTTCACTAGTTGTGTTAGAATGCATAAAACAACCTGTATCGCTTGAAATTCCAGCATATAAAGCTGTTGCAATATCAACATTTAATTCTGTTAATTCTTTAACATAATAATATACTAACAAAGCCGCACTTGAACTATCTTCTTTTACATGTGAATATTTAGCAAAAGGTTCTCTTGATTTATGATGGTCAATACAAACTGTATTTTCAATCTTATTAAAACAACTTGAATATTTGCCAAATCTTTTTGTTTCTGGGCAATCAACCGCAACATGCAAATCATACCCTTCAACATTATCATCGTACCTAACTTCGTTCATGCACTTCATAAATTTATAATTTTCAGGAACTGGACTATCTGAAAAAATATCAGCTTCTTTATTTAAGGAAACAAGTGCTTGTTTTAAAGCACTTGCCGAACCTAAACAGTCACCATCAGGATTTGTATGAATAAATATTGCTACTTTATTACTATTTTTTAAAGCATTAACAATATCA
This sequence comes from Clostridia bacterium, assembly GCA_045577635.1. GTDB lineage: Bacteria > Bacillota > Clostridia > Christensenellales > UBA1242 > UBA6345. Next base: position 1,813 of record JAZNIS010000064.1, on the reverse strand, counting down.
TTATTTGTTTTCATTATCCGCTTCCTTTCTTGACTTTTCAATTTCTTCTAATTTATTTTCAATATTTTCACTATAATTGTAGCTATCATCTAAATAAAATGTTAAAAATGGAACTTTTCTTAAATCAACTTTTCTACATAATTCTCTGCGAATAAAACCTGCAGAATGTTTGATTTGATTAAACACTTCATTACTATCGCCACCAGGTGTGAAAATACTAACATATACTTTACAATATTCTAAATCAGCAGTAGTATCAACTTTTGTAACTGAAATAATACCTGTAATTGCTGGATTTTTCATTTCATAAGTTAAAATTTCACTTATTGCCTTTTCAATTTCAGAATTGATTTTTAAAATTCTCATAGAAACTCCTAGTTTACTTTAACTTCTTCAAAAACTTCAATAATATCGCCTTCTTTAATATCATTAAAGTTCTTTAATCTAATACCACATTCAAAACCAGATTTAACTTGTTTAGCATCATCTTTGCTTTGTTGTAATGATTCAATTGATGTTAAACCAATTTCATCACCATTTCTTAAAATTCTAACTTTAGAATTTCTGTTTACAACACCATCTAAAACATAACAACCAGCAATATTACCCAAAGCACTTACTTTAAATATTTTTCTAATTTCAACATGGCCAATTACATTTTCTTCATATTTTGGTGCTTGCATTCCATTAATTATCATTGTAATTTCATCAACAGCTTCATAAATAACTCTATATAATTTAATTTCAACATTATTATGTTCGGCTAAAGATTTTGCTTTTGTTTCTGGTTTAATATTGAAACCAATAATAATAGCATTACTTGCTTTAGCTAACACCACATCACTTTCAGTAATTGAACCAACTCCGTTATGAATGCATTGAACTTTAACTTCGTCATTTCTAATTTTTTCTAATGTTTGTTTAACAGCTTCTGCACTACCTTGAACATCCGCTTTAACAATGATTTTTAACACTTTCATTTCACTATCAGCAGAAGTTTGTAAGAAATCTTCTAACGACATTCCATTATTTTGTTTTGCTTTTTCTTGTTGAAGTTTGGTTTGTCTTTCATATAAAATTTCTTTAGCTAATTTTTCATCTACAACATATGCTTGTTCACCAGCCATAGGAACTTGGTTTAATCCCACAACAGAAACAGCCATACTAGGTTCTGCCTTTTGAACATTTTTACCGGTGTAATCCATCATAGCTCTAACACGGCCACTACTCAATCCACAAATTAAGTAATCACCAATTTTTAATGTACCTTCTTTAATAATAACTGTTGCAACAATACCTCTACCTTTATCAACTTTACTTTCTACAACAGTACCAACAGCAGAAGCATCATAATTAGCTTTTAAATCTTCCATGTCAGCAACAAGTAAAATCATTTCAAGAAGTTTATCTATATTTTGACCATGTTTTGCAGAAATTGGAACACAGATAGTATCTCCACCCCATTCTTCAGGTAATACTTCATGTTCAGTTAATTGTTGTTTAATTCTTTCAATATTTGCTTCTGGAACATCTATTTTATTAATAGCAACTACCATTGGAACACCAGCAGCCTTAATATGATTAATAGCTTCAACAGTTTGTGGCATGATGCCATCGTTGGCAGCAACAACTAATACTGCAATATCTGTAATTTGAGCACCGCGAGCTCTCATAGCTGTAAATGCTTCGTGACCTGGTGTGTCAATAAATGTAATTTTTCTATCATTTACACTTACAGAATAAGCACCAATATGTTGAGTGATACCACCAAGTCGGATCGTAGCCATGTCGTTCTGTGAGCCAAGGAGTTGAT
>JAZNIS010000063.1:0-24287 GCA_045577635.1 Clostridia bacterium | reverse complement strand
ATAGTTATCCTCCTTTTATTTTTTTATACTATTATAATAACAAATAAAAAGTTTTGTGTTCAATTAAAAACCTAAAACTTTATTATTTTTAATAAAAGTTTGGTTTTTTTATCTAAAAATAAAAAAAGAAGGTTTTAACCTTCTTAATTTTCTTCAAATAACGATTTTAAAATATATTTTTTAAGTGCTTCAATATCTTTTGCTTTTTGATATAAATGTTTACCGTTAGGATTATCGGTGATAACAGTTTTACCACCAACTTCTGGCATTGTGTAAACATTAATATCGCAAGGAATAAAATCATATAAATCAGGATTAACCATTCCCGCAATTGTGTTAGGGTCGTATATGCAAACACATGTTGGGTCAACGGTTTCGTTAATGCTTTCAGCCAAAACTTTAACCATATTATCTCTTAATCCGTCTGTTTTCATTTTTTCAAATGCTGTTTTAGGAATTCGGGTTTCTTCACCTAATTGCATAGGGTTAACAATTAATTTAATTCCACTTTTAACAACAAGGTCAAAAGCTTCTGGGTCAAAATATGAATTAAATTCTGCATAACTTGTAATATTTCCACTGCCATCTAACGAACCAATCATTGTGTAAACTTGTTTAATTTTTTCTTTTAATTCTGGATGTAAAATAACTAATTTTGCAACATTGGTAAGTGGTCCTAATGTAACAAGTGTTACAGGTTTTTCACTTTCTTTTAACACAGACACCATGCTTTCAACTGCATCAGGTTCAACAGGGTAGTTTGGTTCACCAACAATGTAAGCACCCATTCCGGTTGCACCATGCACATCGTCGGCATTTCTAGCATTTTCTTTAACTAATGCTTTTTTGCTACCTTTTGCAATTCTAACACCTTTAAAAAAGTTTTCTGCAAAAAATTGCATATTTTTTGTTGTAAGGTCAATAGGTGTGTTACCAGCACAACTGCAAATTAATTTAATATCGTATTTATCTAAATTATCAGATAGTAAAAGTAATGCCATAGCATCATCAATACCAGGGTCGCAATCAACAATTAAAGGTTCAGTTTCGGTTGGTGTTTGTTCCTTTAAACTTTTTAAATATTTTTTAGCAATATTAACTGCATCCATTGTGTTCTCCTAAAAATTAATTTCTAAATTAACTTTATGTTTTTTAATATATTTTTTAACTTGTTCTAGTGTTGGCATACCTGTTTGTGCACCTAATTTTTCGGTTTTTAAACCAGCACAAATATTTGCAAATGTAATTGCTTGTTCCATGTTTAATCCTTTATTTATGGCAACCATAAATGTTCCAAGGAATGTATCACCAGCACCTGTTGTATCAACAACTTTAACTTTTGCAGCAGGGCAGTTAACAATTTTTTCTCCGTTATGGAAAAATGCACCTTCGCCACCTTTTGTTAAAATAATTTTATTAGGGTATTTTTCTAAAAGTGAATAAGGTGTGTTTTCGTTGTAACCATCAATTTCTTTTAATTCTAATTCGTTAACAATAACATAGGTTGCATTGTTAAATAACTCTTTTGGAAATTTTTTAATAGGCGATGGGTTTAAAACAAATTTAACACCATTTTTAACACAAATTTCACTAGCAAGTAACAAACTATCTAGTGGAATTTCAAACATGCCACCCATAATTGAACATTCTTTAATTCGGCTAGCATATTTTTTAACATATTGTTTGTCAACTAATCCGTTTGCACCAGGAATAACTATAATTTGATTGTTTCCATCACTAACAACAATGTTGGCAATTCCACCTTTAACATTTTTTAATTGTTTAACGGCAGTAATGTGCACACCTTCTGTGTGCAAATTAGCAATTGCATTTTTTGAAAACATATCATCGCCAACACAACCCAGCAAGTTAACACTTTCACCTAAACGAGCAGCAGCAACGGCTTCGTTAGCACCTTTCCCACCAAACAAAACCGAAAAGGTTTCGCCCATAACAGTTTCGCCAACTTTTGGCAATTTGTTGGTTTGACAAACTATATCGGTGTTAATGCTTCCAATAACACCCACTCTATTTTTAATTGTAGCCATAAAAACTTCCTTTACTTTATTAATTTTAGTATAGCAAACAAAATTTAATTTTAAAAATTATTTTAAAAATCCTTTAATAATTAAATCTTCTGCTTCTTGTTCGGTTAATCCTAAGGTCATAAGTTTAAGTAGTTGTTCACCAGCAATTTTTCCTATTGCAGCTTCATGAACAAGTGTTGCTTCAACATTTTCACAAACAATTTTTGGTGTTGAATCAATTTTTGCTTTGTCGGTTAAAATTCCATCGCAAGCAACATGACCAAAACATTTATTTTTACCTTTTATGCAGGAATAAAAGTTTTGATAGGAACTATCTTTTGCAACACTTCTAGAAACAACTTCAACCGAACTATTTTCACCAGCCAAAACAACATCAAAATTAGTTTTTGCAATTTGGTTGCCTGTGGTTAAAACTTTTTCTTTGATTACAAGTTTTGCATTTTTTTGTAGTTTTGCAATTGTTTTTCTAACCGAACTAGTAACTCCACCAAGTTGAATAGTGTCTAGGTTAAAATAACTATCGGCTTTCATATTAATTTTTGTTATAGGGTTTAATATTTTTCCACTAGTTTCGTTACCCATACCTAAATGTTTTTCTAAATAGGTAACTTTGCAACCTTTGCCTAAATGGAAACTATGAATGCCATTATGTTCGCTAGCTTTATCTCCTGCATTGTGTATGCCACAACCAGCAACAATTGTTACTTCGGCATTGTCGCCAATATAAAAATCGTTATAAACAAGGTCGGTTACACCACTTTCAGTAATAATTACAGGTAAGTGTAAACTTTTACCTTTAACATTTGGTTTAACAATAATATCAATTCCGGCTTTATCGGTCTTTTTAACAATTTCAATTTCGGCAGTTGAATTTAACTTTTCACTTTTACCGTTTTTTCTAAAACTAACAGCACCTTGTGGAATTTCGTGTAGGTCGGCAATACTTTTAAGTAAATCTTTTTCAATGTTGTTCATATTAATTGCCTCCTTCTAATTTTTTACAAGTTTCATTTTTTAAGGTTGGCAAAACAGTTTCTCTAACATCAAATTTTTCTAATTTAGAACTGTTTAAAACAACAATTCTATCAGCTATATCCATAATTTTTTGTTGATGTGTAACAATTAATGTTAATGAGTTTTTGTTTTTTAAATTTTCAAATAGGTTGGTTAAGTTTTCAAAACTCCAAATATCAATTCCAGCTTCGGGTTCGTCAAAAATATTAACTAGTTTGTTTTCTGCTAAACTTATAGCAAGTTCAATTCTTTTTAGTTCTCCACCCGATAGATTACTATCTAACTCTCTGTTCAAATAATCTTTGGCACATAAGCCAACTTTGCTTAAATAATCGCAACCACATTTAATTTCAAGTGGTTTGTGTGTTGCTGTTTCAATTAAATCGGCAACGGTTAAACCTTTAAATTTAATAGGTTGTTGAAAAGTAAATCCTATGCCAAGATTTGCCCTTTGGGTAATTGTTAGGTCATTTATGTTTTTACCGTTAAAAATAATATCGCCCGAAGTTTGTTTAACAATTCCCATAATAATTTTTGTAAGTGTGCTTTTTCCACTTCCGTTATGTCCGGTTATTGCAACAATTTCGCCTTTATTAAATTTAAGGTTAATACTATCTAAAATAATTTTATCTTCAACTTTGTAAGTAATATTTTTTAATTCTAGCATTTTAATCCTTTTAAGTTAGTAATTTAACAAAACAATATTGTAATTATTGTTAGTTATTGTTAATTGTAACATTTTAAGGGGTAATTGTTAATTAAAATTATTTCGTTTTTATGGGGTTATGATATATAATTTATATGTATTAAATTTAGGAGAAAAACAATGTTTTCAGTAAATCATTTTATTTGGATTGCTATTTGTATAGTTTTGATTGTTGCCCTTTCGGTGGTATCGGTTAAATTTAAGTTTAATTTTAAAACTGCAACAATAATTATTTGTTGTGTAATAGGTGCAAGTGAAATTGCAAAAATAATGTATAGTATGGTTCCTGCTAGTGGTGGCGGAATGGTTATTTCGGCTGGTGCATTACCATTTCATTTATGTTCAACTTTAATTTTTGCTTTTGCCTACTTAATGTTTTCTAAAAACGAAAAAACAAAAGAAGTTGTTAAAAGTTTTGTTGTTCCAGCTGGAATTTTAGGTGGAATTTTAGCTATATTAATTCCAACAAGTGGAACAGGATTTGCTGCAATTCAAACTTACCAATGCTTTATTTATCATGCAGCAATTTTATGGTATGGTGTTTATTTAATAGCAACAAAACAAGTTGATTTGGGGTTAAGGGCATATTTAAGAAATTTAATTATTTTTGCCTTGCTTGCAGTTTTAATGATTTGGATTAATGGAGCACTTCAAGTTTACGAAACAAACTTTTTCTTTATTGTTAAACCACCTGTTGATGGTTTACCTATAATTAACCTAAACAATGGCTGGTATGCATATTTCTTTACACTTGTTGCAATTGCAGTTGTGCTAGTGGGAATTGTTCATTTGCCAAGCATAATTAAGGAATTTAAAAACAGAAAAAGTAAAACAGAATAATAAAAAAAACACTCTTAAATAGAGTGTTTTTTTAGCAATCATCAATGTCTGGTAAAATTTGTGCAATACTATAAACCTTATAATATCCATCATCGTCCCAAATAACAACTTTAACATCAGGTTGTAGGTTGTTAAACATTTCTCTGCAAATTCCACATGGGGCAATAGATTCTAGTTTGCCACTTCTTTTGTTTAGTTTAACAGCTGTTAAATATTGTAGTTTTCTTTCGCCACCTTGCCAAGCATTACTTAAAGCAATATGTTCAGCACAGCTGCTATGCCACCAGCCAACATTTAAACCGGTGTACATTTTTCCACTTTCGCCAACAATTGCACAGGCAACTTGACTACGGTCGGTTATAGAAACTAAATCTTTGTTTTTTGTAACTATTTGTACACATTTTTTATACATTTTATCAAATAAAACAATTTCTTCTTCGGTTGCTTTTCTCATAACAATTCCTTATAAAAAATTTAAACTAAAAGTTTATTGTAATAGTAGTGTAACATAATTATTTTTTTTAATAAAGCAAATGGTTAACAAACAAAAAATAAACACACTAAATTGTGTGGTTGAATTTTTCAATTATAAAAATGACAGCTTCAAAATTTTTTTGTATAATTATTTTATAAAGGAAAAAATTTATGATTTATTTTGTAAGACATGGTCAAACCCAATGGAACAAACTTGGAATAATGCAAGGACATAAAGATATTGAATTAAACGAAGAAGGCAAAAGACAAGCCGAAATTGTTAAAGAAAAATTATCTAATGTTAAGTTTGATGTTGTTTTTTCAAGCCCACTAAAAAGGGCAAAGGAAACTGCCGAAATAATTTGTGATAACAATATTATTATTGATAATAGGTTAATAGAACGATTTAACGGCGAACTTGAAGGTAAGTGTAAAAACGAAATAAAGGTTTACCCTGATTTTAACAATCCTAACGACACAAGGTTTGGAATTGAACCATTAAATAGTTTTAAACAAAGGATTAATGATTTTTTAGATGATATTACAAAAAAATATAAAAACAAAAACATTTTGGTTGTAACTCATGCAGGGGTTTGTTTGTATGTTAGGTGTTATTTTGAAGGTGAACCTAATGGAATTTTATATGAAGAATACAAATTAAACAACTGTGAATTTTTAAGCTATGAAAATTAAAAAAAGAACTTTACCTAATTAGATAAAGTTCTTTTTTTTGGTGCGCCGTAAGAGATTCGAACTCCTGGCCTTTGGTTCCGTAGACCAACGCTCTATCCAGCTGAGCTAACGGCGCATATATAATAATTTTAGGTTTTAATTCAGCAACACGAATCTGGGAATGCTGACCTAAAATTTAATCGTGCAAACATATTATAATTACAAATTTTTTAGTTGTCAATGCTTTTTTGGTTTCTTATTTTTAAAATAAGCAAATATAAAGGGGTAAAAGGTTGATATAAAGTGCTAATTTAAGTTTGACAATAATTTTAAAAAAGTTTAACATAATTAAAGTAGGGGGAATAAAAAACTATGGAATTATTAACATTATTAAATCAAAATGAAAGAATTTTATTAGAAGATGCTGTTGAAGATAAAAAAACCAAAGCATTAATTGATTTAATCAACCGTGAATTAGTTGATATTATGGATGATATGAAAAACTTTAATGATTTCGCTACAAGTCAACTACAAGGTGAATACAATCGTAAATTAGTTATGGCTAAAAGCTTAATGATGCATTATGGTAATTGGACAGCTGTTATTGCTGCTGTTGCCAGATTAGAAAAAGAAGAAGCAGATAAAGTTAATGCTTTTTATGCTAGAAAAGAAAAATTATTGTCTAGTTTAAAAACACTTTTAAAAGACAGTCAAAAAAATCCGGTTGTTTGTGCTTATGATGTTTTTGATGGTGACTATGTACCATGTCAAATTGGTCACTATGTTGTTGTTTTAGGTGAAAACAATACAGGCATTTTAAACTCAATGATTGCTGATTTAGACATTGGATTACAAGTTCAAGGTAACTTTGCTAATGTTGAAGGTAGAGAATTAAATTGTGCTTATGTTGCAGTAAATAACAATGTGGCATTATGTAACCAAAAACTAGAAGAAATGTATGCTGACAAAGCTGGCAAAGCAGAAAAATTAAAACAAGCTATTGCTTGCTTTGAAGAAGAAGGTAGAAAAGCTGAATTCTTTGAAACATATATGGATGAATTAGTTAACATTGGTTTAACTAAAAAAGAAATTGCTGCTTATGAAAAATTATTAGCAAAAAGATATCTTCCATATAAAAACCAACTTCGTAAAGCATTTAAAGTTAACTTCCAAGAAGTTGCTGAAAGCATTCAAATTAAAAACGAAGAAGCTTACGGTAGTGCTGATGAAGAAGGTTTTGTTGTTGCATCAGAAGATGAACTATTTGCAAATATGAATGTTGAAACATTTAATCGTAAAGAAGTAACATTTGATGGTCAACCAAGCTATGCTCAACAAGAAGCAGAAGCTCAACAAAACAATCAACCAGAAGTTCAATTTGAAGAAGTTGAAGAAGATTTAAACGAAGAAGATTATGAATAATAAAAAACCACCACACGGTGGTTTTTTTTGTTTTGTAAAAGGTTTAATATAAAAAGGTATATTTTTAAAAATTTATTATTTTTGTACAAAAATGCATATATAAAACATTTTTGTACAAAAATACTTGCTAATTTTACAAAATTCTTTAAAATTAAATTAACCACATATTAATATTGTTTTTTGATTTTGGCTTACTCCTTTTTACTTTTAAGTCAAAAAATATTAATATTCTTGGTTAACAAAAAAGATGGGAAATTAATTTTTCTCATCTTTTTGTTTTTACTATTCAGTTCTTAATGCTTTAACAGGGTCTTTTTTAGCCGCCACCCTTGATGGTATTAAGCCAGAAATTATTGTTAACACTGTGCTAATTGCAATTAATAGTAGGGCATGAAGTGGGTTTAAAACTGCTAAATTTGTTGTAACTGCACCGTTAGCAACAGCTTTAATAATGGCACTAATAATTGGGCATAAAATGTAAGTAATTAAAATACCAATTGTTCCTGCACCAAAACCAATAATTAATGTTTCAGAATTAAATACTCTGGAAATATCTTTCTTTCTAGCACCAATACTTCTTAAAACACCAATTTCTTTTGTTCTTTCAATAACACTTGCATAGGTTAAAACACCAATCATTACCGAACTAACAACTAAACTAATGCTTGCAAATGCGATTAATACATAACTAATTATGTTAATTAATTGTCCAAGAGTGTTTGTTAAAAATTCGGAAGTGTCAAAGTATAAAATTTTTAAATTATCGTTTGTTACAGAGTTGTTGTAATCGGCAATAAAGTTTAAAACTGATTCTTTTGCTGCAAATGTTTTAGGATAGAAAATAATGCTGATAGGAACATTACTAATACCTATTTGTTGCATAGCAAGTTCAAAAGCATCATCGTTGGTTAAGGTGTAACCAAATGTGCCATATAAAACATTATTTATTTGTGTAACATTTGTAAATGGTCCAAAACTTGCAAAACCAGAAATGTTTAATGTGTAAGGTGCAAAGAAAGAATAATCTTCTTTTTGTTCAATTTGCTTCCTTGCAATAATTGATTCGCGGCAGTTTTGTAAATAATGGTCTTTAAATGTTGGGTGGAATGCAATACCACTGCTTAATAGTTGTGAAGTTGCATCATCTTTAATTCTTAACACACCTGTAATTCTTAATGTTTCGGTTGCTTTATTATATAAAGCTTTCCTATCGTTTTGAGTGGTGGTGTTTGCTTTTGTGAATGAAGTAATTTCTTCAAAGTTATTGCTGTTAGGAATGTAGTAGTCATCGTTGTAAACAACTTTATATTCTTTTCCAACAATATCGCTAAATTTAATTGGGTCAAAGGTTGTTCCAGCATCTTCTGTAACTAAATTAAAACCTAATGCTTCGGCAACTTGAAAGTTTAATTTGTTTCCTTTATCAACAACTAAAACCATATCGGTTGAATAATTTTTACCACTTTCAATTTTTGGCATATCGCCATAAATTAAATCATATTGGCTTAAAATATAATCTGTGTTGTTTAATAATGGATAAAATGTTGGATTAGAAACTGCCGACATAATGTTAACAGTGTTTTTGTTTTCGTAATATTTGTAAAGGTCATCACTTTCGTCGTTTGGGGTGTTATCATCTTGTTTAAATGCAAGTTTTAAAGGAGTGTAGAAGTTATATTCAACTGTGTTAAAACTTCTGTTAGCACCTTTATCTTTATCGGCTTGCTCAAATTCTCTAATTTTTTGCATAAAATCAGAAGTGAAAGCATTGTAATGACCATATTGTGTTAATTGGCTCATTGGATTGTAAGGCATAACAATATCTTCGCTAGAATAATCGTCATCATTACTAAAATCGTCCATATTAACACTGTTAAGTTTATCGGTGTTAACCGAAATTGACGAAACTGCCATAGGGGCACTACCTAATGCACCACTTTGCATATTGTTTATGTAGGTAGTAAAACCTGTTGAAATAGCTAAAACTAATGCAACACCAATAATGCCAATGCTACCTGCAAACGATGTCATTAAGGTTCTACCTTTTTTTGTTAAAAGGTTTTTTGCAGATAGTCCAATAGCAGTTCCGTAACTCATTGCACTATTGCTTCGCTTAAACAAAGGTTTTTTGTTCTTTTTAGGTTTAGGCATTTTTTTGTTAGAGTTATCAACAGCAAATGCAGTGTCGCCTAGTTCATGTTCTTCTTCAACTTTATCAATTTGAGATTCTTGATCTAAACTGTAAGAATAAGGGTTGTTATCATTAATAATTTTCCCATCAACCATTGTAATAATTCGGTTACTATATTCGTTTGCAATATCGGCATTATGTGTAACCATAATAATTAATTTGTTTTGAGAAATTTTCTTTAAAATGTTCATAACTTGAACACTTGTTTTACTATCTAGTGCACCTGTTGGTTCGTCAGCCAAAATAATATCTGGGTCGTTAACCAATGCTCTGGCAATGGCAACCCTTTGCATTTGACCACCACTTAATTGGTTTGGTTTTTTGTTTGCCTGATCTTTAAGCCCAACTTCGCTTAATGCGGCAAGTGCTCTTTCGTGTCTTTCTTTTTTACTAACACCACTTAAACTTAATGCAAGTTCTACATTTGCAATAACAGATAAATGAGAAATTAAATTGTAACTTTGAAATACAAAACCAATTGAATGGTTACGGTAGGTATCCCAATCGTTATCTTTAAAATCTTTGGTTGATTTTCCGTTAATTATTAAATCACCATCAGTGTAACGATCTAATCCTCCAACAATGTTAAGTAGGGTTGTTTTTCCACAGCCACTAGGTCCTAAAATTGAAACAAATTCAGATGCTCTAAAATCCAAATTAATTCCTTTTAAAGCTTTAACGGTAGTATCGCCTGCCACATAATCTTTAACTATATTCTTTAATTGTAGCATTTATAACTCCTTATAGAATTTAAATTATCTAATACTATAATATATTATCATAATTAGGTTAAAAATAAAACCTTAAAATAAAAATAAATTCAATTAAGAAAATATTTGAAATTTAACAATATTTTTTTATTTTCCCCCTTGAAAATTGAAATAATTTGATTATACTAAATTTATACTAGTTTTAAAGGAGGTAAAAATGTCTAAATTTGTTGGTGGAACACCTGTTAATATTGATACAGCATTAACAGTTGTTAAAAGAATTGAAGCTTTACCTCCGGGAAAATGTGAATATTATTCTTATGCAAAAACCAAAAATGGTGATGTGTTTGTAATTTATAATAATAGGCACGAATTAAAGGCAATAACTTTTGAGTATAAAGAGCAACCAAACGAGCAAGGTGTTATGGTTAAAAGTTTGCATAAAAAATTGATTGGATATGCTGATTTAAGGCATAACAAAAAGAAAAAAGTAATGCATGTTGATTACATAACTGTTTCAAAAGGTTTTGAAGGAAGTGGTATTGGTTCGCAAATGTTAGAGTATATTGAATCGTATGCTGCAATTAAAAAATGTGATTCGGTTACATTAGATTGTTTACAAACTTTTACTGATGGCGAAGAAAGAGTTGTTTATAGGGGCGAAAGAGAAGATAGGGAAAGATTAGAAATTCTTAAAAAATCTGGCAAACCTGTAATTGATAAAAATAAACAGTTTTATGTTAAAAATGGTTTTGAAATTCAAAAAAATCGCGAACCACAAAACGATTATTTAATACCTATGGTAAAAACAAAGGTTGTTTATCGTAAGCCAAAAATGAAATCTATTGCTGGGGAACTAAATTTTAAACTATCTAGAAAAATTCCTGTGCAAAAAGTATTGCTTGAACCCGACCAAGAAACATTGTTAAGAAGAATGTTTAAAAAGGGTAAAAAAAGAGAGATTTCTTCAAATTTTGAAGTTTATAATGCAAGGCAGCTATAAAAGGAACTTTAAAACAGTTCCTTTTTTGTTTAAACAATTTTTTGCTTTTTATTAAATCAAAAATATAGTAAAATAATTAAAAGTAAAATTAAAGGATTTTCTATGGGAGAAAGTATTATTATTGTTGGTGGCGGAGCTAGTGGTTTAATGTGTGCATTATCTGCTTGTTTAAAAGGTAAAAATGTAACAGTGCTAGAATCTGGCTTTAAAGTAGGAAAAAAAATTTTGGCTAGTGGAAATGGTAGGTGTAATTTAACTAACAAAAATGTAGCTAGTCAATTTTATAACAATTTCCCATCGGCATTAACTAAATTTAATAACGAACAAACTTTAAAACTATTTAATTCGTTGGGGCTTGAAACATATTTTGATGAAGAGGGCAGATGTTATCCTGTTTCAAATCATTCAACAGCTGTTTTAGATGTTATAGTTAACAAACTTAAAACATTAAATTGCAATATTATTACAAATTGCACTGTTTTAAATATTGTTAAAGTTAATAATGTGTTTAACCTAGAAACAAGTGCAGGTGTTTTTTCCTGTGATAAGGTTGTTATTGCAACAGGTGGAAACACAATGCAAAACATAATTAAAAATTTCAATGTTGAAATAAAAGAATTTGTGCCATCGCTTTGTGGATTTAAAACAAAAGAAAAAACAAAACCTATTATGGGTATTAGGCAAGAAGTTGAGATAAACTTAACAGCAACAAATTTTAATGTTTATGAACAGGGCGAAGTTATTTTTAGGGAAGATGGTATTAGTGGAATTTGTATTTTTAATTTGTCTAGTAAACTAAATTGGAATTCTGTTAAACAAGCAGAACTTTCGTTAAACCTTTTACCTAAACAAAGTTTTGAACAAATTTTAAAAATGTTAAAGGTCCGTAAAAACAATTTGGCAGAATTAACAGCCATAAACTTTTTTGATGGTTTGTTTATAAACAATATGGGGCAAGAAATTTTAAGAAGAAGCGAAATAAGTTTAACAACTAAGGTTAAAAACTTAACCGAAAAACAATTAACCGAAATGGCAACTGTTATTTCAAAGTTTAAATTAACAGTTGTTGGTATGCTTAATAATAATCAAGTTCATCATGGTGGAATAGAGTTAGCCGAACTAACCGAACAGTTAGAACTTAAAAAGGTGGAAAATATGTATTGCTGTGGCGAAGTTGTAAATGTAGATGCTGTTTGTGGTGGTTATAATTTACAATGGGCTTGGAGTAGTGGTTTTGTGGTGGGTGAAAACTTATGATTAAATTAGATAACTTATCACTTAATCCAAACTTTACAATTATTGATGTTAAAAAAGTTGTGGCAAAAAAATTAAATGTTTCTGTTAACAAAATTAAAGATATTGTGTTTTTAAAACAATCAATAGATGCTAGAAGAAAACCAATGGTTAAAATTATTTTGTCGGTTGCAGTTGGTTTAGATGGCATTAATTCGGTAAACGGGTTTAGTAATGTTGAACCGGATTTTTCAGGGTTAAATTATAAAAAGTTAAACTCAAACAACTTGCGACCAGTTGTTGTTGGTTTTGGACCGGCAGGAATGTTTTGTGGTTTAAGTTTGGCAATTATGGGTTTAAAACCTATTATTGTTGAACAAGGAAAAGCTGTAGAAGATCGGGAAAAAATTGTAAGCGAATTTTGGGAAAGTGGAAAATTAAACCCTTATTGTAATGTGCAATTTGGCGAAGGTGGTGCAGGAACTTTTAGTGATGGAAAATTAAATACAAACTTAAATAATAACTATTGTAAAAAGGTTATAAATGAGTTTGTTTTAATGGGTGCACCAAAAGAAATATCCTATATTAACAAGCCACACATTGGTAGCGACAATTTAAAAACTGTTGTTAAAAACATTAGAAACAAAATTATTGAACTTGGTGGCGAAGTTTGGTTTGATACAGAATTTGTTGATTTTGTTGCAGATAATGACATTATATCAACAGTAATTGTCAAAAACATTAATAATAATAAAATTACAAATATTAAAACTAACAGTTTGGTTTTGGCAGTTGGTCATAGTGCCAGAAAAACTTATGAGTTACTTTATAACAAAGGATTAGCTATAAAACAAAAACCTTTTGCTATGGGAGTTAGAATAGAACAAAAACAATCAAGCATAAATTTATCGCAATATGGTTCTAACAATTTAGGTTTACCAAGTGCCGATTATAAACTTGCTGTGCATCTACCAAACGGCAGGTCGGTGTTTACATTTTGTATGTGTCCAGGTGGTGTTGTTGTTAACTCTGCATCGGGTAGTGGTGAAATTGTTACAAATGGTATGAGTTATTTTGCAAGGGATAAAGAAAATGCAAACAGTGCAGTTTTAGTAAATGTTGTGCCAGAAGATTTTAATAGTAGCCACCCACTTGCAGGTGTTGAGTTTCAAAGGAAGTATGAACAACTTGCTTATGGTTTAACAAACAGTAATTTGTGTCCTGCACAAACAGTTGGCGAATTTTTAACAGGTAACAAAACTGAATTAAAAGTTAACCCAAGTTTAAAAGTTAAAATGTGTGATATTAAAAAATGTTTGCCAAATTTTGTAACCGAAAGTTTAAAATTAGGTTTGCCTGAATTAAATAAAAAACTAAAAGGTTTTGCAGATGATGGCAACTTGCTAGTTGCAATTGAAAGCCGTACTAGTAGCCCTGTAACCATTGAAAGAAATGAAAAACTTGAAAGTAACATTTTAGGTTTATACCCTTGTGGTGAAGGTGCAGGGTTTGCCGGTGGAATTATTAGCAGTGCTGTTGATGGTATTAAAGTTGCCGAAGCAATTTATTTAAGGTTTGGTGGAATTATAAAGTAATAAAAAAGATGTTCGTTGTGAACATCTTTTCGTTTTTAATATTTTTAATTTGTTGCATTTAAAAATTTAACTTCGTTTCTAATTTCTGTTTTGTTTGCTAAATAATCTTCGTAAAATTGTTTAGCAACTTCGGGTGGCATAAGTGGTAGGTTAGGAATATCGGAAATATTAATCATTGTAGGTTTATATATTCCGTTTGTTTGTTCTCTACCAAATTCTTCACCTTTACCTGTTCCAAAATCTCCACTAATCCATTTGCAAATGTAAAAATGTTCAACACTTATGTTGTTTTCGTAAGTGTAAACTTTTTTAATGGGTTCAATGTTAATTCCAAATTCTTCGTAAACTTCTCTAATAACACATTCTTGTTCGGTTTCGCCTTTTTCAGCTCCACCACCAGGGAAAGTGTAAAAAATTCTATCAGGTTTTTCTCTGTACATTGAAATAATTTTTTCGTTGTTTATTATAATTGCTCTAACTCTTGTTCTTTTTTCTGTCATAAAAACTTCCTAATTTTATTTTTTTATATCTGCTTTTCTATCAATTCGTTTCCAAGTAACTTCTTTTTTAAGTAGTGCAACCACTCCAATAGGAATCCACGAACCAAAAAAGAAAGGATTCATTAAAATTGTTATAATTGTGTTTTTTAAAGATAGGTTAATTTTGTGATGAGTTTTTTCGTAACAGATAAGTATAATTGTGTAAAGCATTAAAAATAAATAGGTTGATGCAAGTGCTATGCCCAAATACATAAATGCTTTTAAATAAATTGAAGGTGGAACTTGTAAACATATTCCTAAAAAACCCATAACCAACATTGTAAGGCAATAAACAATTATTGTAACTATTGGAACAGCAACAGGAATAATGTTAATGCCAAACTCAAATTTTCCTATTTTGTTTTCTTGCGAATGTAGCGAACTAACAATTAATGGTTTGCTATATTTTTTTGTTACTTGCATATGTCCTTTAACCCATCTAATTCGTTGGTTCCAACTAACCGATAAGTTTATAGGTTGTTCGTCAAAGTGTTCGGCTTGTTCGTTATAAGCACCTTTAATATTGTTTAAAACCGAATAACTACTAATTTCGGCATCTTCAGTAAGTGTTTGAAATGGCCAACCACCAAGTTCGTTAATAACTCTGGCCGAAACATAAAATCCTGTTCCGCTAACAACAACATTTTTGTTAAATCGTGAACGACATTTATTTTGAAAAGTGTTAACCATGCTAAATGTTAAAGCACTGCAACTACTAATCCAGCCATCGTTCCAGTTTTTAGCATTTCGGTAACTAATGGCTAGTTCATAACCAGCATCGTAAGTTTTGTTCATTTCTGTAAAAAATGTAGGGCTTAAAAGGTTGTCGGCATCAAAAATAAAGTATGCTTCAAACTGTTCTTTTTCGGCTATTCCGTTATTAATTAAATGTTTTAAAACTTGGTCTAGTGCTCCGCCTTTGCTTTTAACTAAAAGGTTGGGTCTAACAAAATATTCGGTGTTTTCATATTTTTTGCAAATTTCGTTTGTAGGGTCGTTTTCTGATTCGGTAATAACATAGGTTTTAATTAATTCTTTTGGGTAATCTTGTTCCTGTAAACTTTTAAGTAATCCTTCAATAACCGAACTTTCGTATCGGGCAGGAATTAGTACTGCAAATTTATGTTGCTTTTTTGCTTCGGGGAATTTTTGACTTGGCATTAATCCGTAAAAATGATAGGAAATTTTGTGGATTAACAGCACAACCGAAACTGCAAGTAATGCAAATAAACAATAGTTTATTATTGTTAAAGTTTGTTCATACATTTTAGTTGTTCCTTTAATTAATTTTTACCTTAATTTTGTAATACTAGTATAGTTACTTTAACTTAAAATGTAAACTAATTTTAATTAAGAACCGTCCCCGTTGCAACGGTTTTAATAAAATAATTTGTGATAAATTAATCTTTATCTGTTATTTTACAAGGGCAGTAAACACAGTTTTGTTGTTAACAGTGCCACAAACTAATTGTTCATTTTCGTTATTGTAGTAAACTAAAATTTCATCGTTTAACAAACATTCCGAAACAAAGTTTATTTCAAAATGGTTAACCACTTTGTTTTCTATCGCATTAACAACTAAATTTGCATAATAAGTGTTGTTCATGTGTTTGTTGTGGTCTAGGTCGGAAAAACTTACACAGTAGTTAAATTTTGGTTTTAGTTGGTCGGTGCTAAATTGTGGGATTTTATTAAACTTTTCCTCATAATTAACAATTTTGCAAAATTCACCATCGCAATATTCTACTTGGTCAGTTCTAGAAAGTGTTCTGGTAACACTATTAATAACACACCATTTAGAAGTTCCTTTAACTAACACTTCACCATTTAAATTTTTAATTAAAAAATCACGGTCAAAATCAATTTTACCCTTTTCGTGTGGCCAAGTTTCAACCACAACTGTTTCATCAATTTGTGGTTGTTTCATAATATCAAATTTAACTCTGCTTAAAACCCAAAATAAGTTTTTATTTAGCATGGTTAAATATCCAACACCAATTTGTTCACCATGAACCGATGCCACATCTTGAAAAACACTTAAAACTGATTGTAATTTTAAATTGTTATTACAATCAAAAAAACTGTTGTAAAGTTGAATTGTGGTTGAATATTTTATTTCATTCATTATTATTCTCCGTTTTTATTTAAAACTAAAACAATTATAACCTAAAATTTATTTAAAGTTAAACAAAACAATATAACCTTTATGCTATTGAAATTAGTTGTTTAATATGTTAATATTAAAAAGTAAGGGGATAAGTATGGAACAAAACTTTGTTGAAAATTTTAAACTTAATAGTCAATTAAACAAAATGCTTACAGCAATCCGTAAAAAGAACTCTGCCATTAGGCCAAGTGCAAAAGGTTCTTATTCGTTTTGCTACCCATATAAAGGTTTTGTTATTTTAAAAAATATTCACAAATTCCCATTAGGTTACGATGCCGAACAAATGGAATCAAGGTTTGAAGAACGAAAACAAAAGTTTAACTTTTTAAAAGAAAAGTACGGAATTAATATTGCCGAACATTATTGTTGTTATGCTGGTAAATATCGTTTTTACACCATTCAAGAAAGGTTGCCAGGCGAAATTTTAAGTGTTCATTATCCATCAACTGCTCGTAGTATTGCAAGGGGCAGAAATGCTGATGGTGAATATACTGTTCACGATAACAACGACCATCGTGCTTTTGGTGAAACACAAAGAATGCACGAATTTGACGAAAACGAACTTTCTTCTGCTGAATATTTTAATGTTTCTAGGGCTGTTAGTGTTAGAAATAATCTTATGTTAAAACAATTAAAAGCTGCCGACCAATCGGTTTTTGATAAGTTTGTTAGAGATTTTAAATTGTTAATTGAAAACGGTGTTTCAATTGATTCTAGTTTATCCGAAAACTTTTTGTTTGATAAGAAAAAAGGTTTTTCGTTTGTTGATTTGGATTTTTATCCGGAAGGATATCGTATGCCAACCGATGGTGATATTGCTCAAAAGGTGTTTGATTCTTTTCAAGATTTTTCTAGATATAAACATCCAGATTACGAAAAAGCAAATTCAACAGGTGCTATGATTGTTCGGGGTAAACTTTTAAAAGCTATTAAAAACAATCATTTTCAATTAACTCCAGAAGAATTGTTAATGTTTGAAAGAATGTGTGGGGCTAATGTGGCTTCATATAACAAAAAATTAGAATCTGTTTTTAAATATTAATATATTTAAAATTTGACTAACTAAAAACATAAGTGTAAACTAATTAAGACAAAATTTTAAAAAATTAGTTTGCACTTATTTTGTGTACTATTTAATTTTTAGGAGATATTATGACAAAACAAAATATTTATAGAACTCATAACTGTGGCGAATTAAGAATTGCTGATGTTAACAAGGAAGTTATCCTTTCTGGTTGGGTAAATTCAATTAGAAAACTTGGTGGAATTGTGTTTTTAACTTTAAGAGACCATTTTGGTGTTACACAAGTTTTGATTGATGATGAAGAAATGGTTAACAACATTTGCAAGGAAACTGTTATTAAAGTTGAAGGTGTTGTTTTAGAAAGAACATCTAAAAATGCAAAAATGGAAACAGGCGATATTGAAGTTAAAGCAAATTCAATTACTGTTTTAGGTAAAAGCAAAAATGTTTTACCTTTTGAAATTGCCGATGCTCCAAACACCAAAGAAGATTTAAGATTGAAATATAGGTATCTAGATTTAAGAAATCCAGAAATGCACGATATGCTTGTAAAAAGAAGTCAAATTTTACAGTATGTTAGAAACACAATGTGTGATATGGGATTTATTGAAGTTCAAACACCTATTTTAACTTCTTCTTCACCAGAAGGTGCTAGGGACTATATTGTTCCAACAATTAATGCCCCAGGCGAATTTTATGCTTTACCACAAGCACCACAACAATTTAAACAATTATTAATGGTTTCTGGTTACGACAAGTATTTCCAAATTGCTCCTTGTTTTAGAAACGAAGCAGCCAGAGCAGACCGTACACCAGGCGAATTTTATCAAATTGACTTTGAAATGAGTTTTGCAACACAAGAAGATGTTTTTGAAGTTGCTGAAAACTTATCTTATGGTATTTATTCAACATTTACAAATTACGAAATTTGTCCTAAACCATATGTTAGAATTCCTTATAGGGAAGCAATTAGTAAATATTGTAGTGATAAGCCAGATTTAAGAAATCCACTTATTGTTCATGATGTTACAAATATTTTTGCTGAAACTGAATTTGCTGCTTTCCAAGGAAAAACAATTAAAGCAATTGCAACAAAATGTGAACAACCAAGAAGATTTTATGATGATTTAGGCAAACTAATTGTTTCTTACGAAGGTAAGGGTTGTGCTTGGGTTAAATACACCGAAGAAGGTTTTACAGGTGGTATTGCTAAATTTGTTACCGAACAAGTTGGTAAAGATTTAATTAATGAATTTAACTTAACCGTTGGCGATTCTATTTTCTTTATTGCAGATGAAGAAAGCATGGCTATTAAACTAACAAATGTATTAAGAAACGAATTAGGTGAAAAATTAAACTTAATTGATAAAAACAAAGTTATTTTCTGCTGGATTGTAGATTTTCCTTTCTATGAACTTAACGAAGAAACTAATGCTGTTGACTTTGGTCATAATCCATTTAGTATGCCACAAGGTGGTATGGATTCATTATTAAACAAAAATCCATTAGATATTTATGCTTATCAATATGACCTTGTTTGCAACGGTTATGAAATGTTAAGTGGTGCTGTTAGAAACTACGACCAAGAAGTTATGGTTAAAGCTTTTGAAATTGCTGGTTACAATCGCGAAGTTGTTGAAAACAAATTCCCAGCACTATTTAATGCTTTTAGTTATGGTGCACCTCCACATGCTGGTGGAGCATTTGGTTTTGATAGAATGTTAATGCCTATTTTAAACAAAGAAGTTATTAGAGATGTAATTGCATTCCCACTAAACAAATCTGGTAGAGATGCTTTAATGGGTGCTCCAAGTAAAGTTTCTGATAAACAACTTAAAGATGTTGGAATTAAATTAATTGAGGAATAATTAATTATGAAAAAAATTGATATTAAACAAATTTGGCTTAATCCTAATAACTACGAAAACAAAGAGGTTGTTTTAGGTGGTTGGGCAAAAACTGTTAGAGATTTAAAAAATTTCGGTTTTATTGAATTAACCGATGGAACTTGCTTTAAAAGTTTACAAGTTGTTTTTGAAAATGGACTTAATAACTACGAATCTGTTGCAAAACTTAACACAGGCAGTTCTTTAATTGTTAAAGGTGTTTTAAAACTAACACCAGAAATGAAACAACCTTTTGAAGTTCATGCAACCGAAATTGAAATTGTTAACGAAACTGATACCGAATATCCACTTCAAAAGAAAAGACACTCTGTTGAATTTTTAAGAGAAATTGCTTATTTAAGACCAAGAACAAACCTATTTAATGCCGTGTTTAGAGTTAGAAGCCAAGTTGCTTTTGCAATTCATAAATTCTTTAACGAAAGGGGTTTTGTTTACACTCACACTCCAATTATTACAGCAAACGATTGTGAAGGTGGTTCAGATGTGTTTAGGGTTACTACACACGATGTTTATAATCCTAACCCAAAAGAAAAATACACACCAGAAGATGACTTTTTTGGTAAAAAAGTTTTCTTAACTCCAACAGGTCAATTAGAAGGTGAAGCACTTGCACTAGCTTTTGGTAAAATTTATACCTTTGGACCTACATTTAGAAGTGAAAATTCAAACACAACCCGTCATGCATCAGAGTTTTGGATGATAGAGCCAGAAGTTGCTTTTAACGAATTAGAAGACAATATGGACCTTATTGAAGATATGGTTAAATATTTAATTAACTTTGTTAAAGAAACTTGTGCCGATGAACTTGAATTCTTTAATAACTTTGTTGATAAGGGTTTAATTGAAAGATTAAATGCAGTTGTTAACAGTGATTTTGCTAGGGTTACTTATACCGAAGCAATTAAGCTTTTAGAAAAGAATAACGATAAGTTTGAATTTAAAGCTTATTGGGGTTGCGATATGCAATCAGAACACGAAAGATATTTAAGTGAAACAGTGTTCAAAAGACCTGTGTTTGTAACTGACTATCCAAAAGAAATTAAAGCTTTTTATATGAGATTAAACGATGACGGTAAAACTGTTAGAGCTTGCGACCTACTTGTACCAGGAATTGGTGAAATGGTTGGTGGTAGCGAAAGAGAAGAAAGAATTACAGTTTTACAAGAAAGAGTTAAAGAATGTGGCTTAAAAGAAGAAGATTATTGGTGGTACTTAAATTTAAGAAAATTTGGTTCTGTTAAGCATAGTGGTTTTGGTTTAGGTTTTGAAAGATTTTTAATGTATGTTACAGGTGTAAACAATATTAGAGATGTTCAAATCTTCCCAAGAACTCCTAAAAATTGTGATTTTTAATAAAATAAAAAGAATTAAGAAAACTCTTAATTCTTTTTTTGTTTAATTAAGTTGGAAATTAATGTAAATGTGATATTATAAAAATATGAAAGAAATAACATACAGTAAATTTAATAATAATCGTAAACAATTTTTAATTAGCAATAAAAATTTTGATCATATTGTTAAGGAAGGAACAAACAACATTTTAATTTCTGCACCACATGGTGTTCCACAAGTTAGGTTGGGAAAATATAAGTGTCACGAATTAGGGTCGGTTGCAACTGCACTGCATTTAAAAAACTGTTGTGATAACTGTTATTTTATTGCAAAAACAAAATGTAATAACGATGATGCAAATTTTGATGAAGTTAGCCCTTATAAAAACACTATAAGAAAATTAATTAAAGAAAAAAATATTAAATTCGTAATTGATTTTCATGGTTTAGCGGCACATAGGGAATGTGATGTTAATTTAGGGGTGCATTTTGGCGAAAACATTAAAAATGATGTTGCCACCTTTGATTTATTAAACAATATGCTTGTAAAGAGTGGTTTTGTTGTTAGCATTGACCAACCGTTTATGGCTGGCACTAGAACCATCTGTGGCTCTTTAATAGATGAATTTGAAGATATTTGGGTTTTGCAAATAGAAATAAACTGTGGAATAACTAACAATCCTAAAAACTTTGAAAAAAATAAAAAACTACTATCAGTTTTTGAAAGTTGGATTAATCAAATAAAATAAAAAAGACCTTAATTAAAAGGTCTTTTTATTTTTTAATTAAGCAGCAGTAATATGGTTGTTAACAGGAATTGTTACATCACTCCAATCAACTGCAATACCATTAATAGTTTTAATGATGTTGTTTTGATAGGTTAATGTTAGGAATCCACTAACTAATGTGTAAATATCACCGCTTTTTGTGATTGAACCAGAAAGAGCAAGACTTGTATCGTTTAAATCAATAATTACATCTGGTGTTAAAATCATTTCCATTGCTTCATCAAGATAGCAAATTGCATCGCTGAATTGAAGAAGGCTCATATCTTCTACTTCATATTCTAAATCTCCGCCGCCATAAGCATTCATGCCAATAGTTGCAAGACCTTGGGTTTTTGTTCCTTCATACCAGAATTCTCCCCATAAGTGGTCTTCTTCGTCAAAGAATAAACTCCAAGTAATATAAATAGCCATTGTGCCATCAGCATTTACTTTACCTTTAATAGTTTGGGTAAGTGGGCAAATATCGTTCCATGATTCTTCTCTATATGTAGCAGAGAATGAATAAGAATCGCTATAAGTTGTTTCAACTAGTTTTGAATAACGATTGCTAACTGAACTTGTTTTAGTAATTTCTTCAACAACTTCAACTTTGTAATCGTAACTAAATTCGTCAAACTTTACAACAATATCATATTTACCAGCTTGATTTTTGTTGTATTTGCTTGTGTCAATAGTTGCTTTTGATGTAACATCTTCGCTTGAGTCATCGTCTAAATAAACTGTAACTTTTAAATTTGGATCGCTGTAATCTTCACCAATTAAAAATTCAGGACTATCGCTGTGTGTAACTGTCATTTTTGTATATGATGGACCAAAACAAGCAGTGCACATAATTGTTGCAAGTAAAACAACTGCAAAACTTAAAATGCCTTTAAATTTTTTCATTTTCCATTTCTCCTTATTTTATTTTGTACTTTTATAATAAATATTACACAAAAAAATGTCAAATTTTTAAATCGTTTATACTAACTAAATTTGTTTTAAAAAAATTTTATTTTTCTGCTTTCCAACCAGCATAAAGGGTTAAAAAGTTTGAATTTGCATCTGTAAAACGAATAGAATTTTCTTCATCAATAACAGTGTTTACTTCAACAATTTTTATAAACCAGCCAATAAAAGTAAAACCTTCTTTTGTTGGTGTTGGCAAATTTAGTTTTTGATTGTTAATTAAAATTATTTCGTTTATATCACAATTGCCACCATTTAATTTTAGTTCTATACGGCTAACGGGAATGGAATAATTACCTGTTATTTCAACCGTTCCTAAATCCACTAAATCTTGAATAAAGGAATTAGTTACTATTTTATCTTTTAAATTCCAACCACCAAAGTTACAATCGTTAATTAAAGGGGTAATAGTTAATTGTTTTCCATTGTGTGGATTTAAAATTTGCAAATTATTTTCGTTAACCGAAATCCAACTGCCATAACTAAAATTTCCGTAGTTTTTACCATCAACAATTAAAGGATACTCGTTTAGTTTAATGTTTTCAATTTCAATTTTTAAATTATTGGTTAAGTTTGCAAAGGTAAACACGGCACCATTTTTTTCAGGGATAATAGTTTGTGAATTGCTTTTTGCAATTACTGTTGGCTTTGAGTTGTTGTAAGCATTTGAAAGTTTAATTTCAAAACTTAAACTTTCGCCATAGTTTAAATAAAAGGTTTTTCCATTAACTATTTGTTCACCATTATAGCTAATAACAAAAAGGCCATTTGTTTTAGGAAATTCAATTTTATAATTAATAACTTCCCAAACAGGATATAGGGATAAATTTTTTGTGATTATGCTATCGGTGTTGTAATAATTATTTTGGTCATCTTTAAACCCTATTAAATTAAATCCTTCTTTTGTTTTGTTAGGGAATATGATTTTATCACCATAAATTTGGTTGTGTGTTATGGTCTCATCATCAAAAGTGAAGGTTATTTGATAAGAGTTTATTGTTATATTGTTAATGTTAACGGTAAAATCTTTATTGAAGTTTTCAACCGTAACTTCATAACAATCGTTTTGTTTTTTATATGTTAATTCGCCACTAGTTGTGGTAATTTCTAAATTAGATAAGTTAACAATTTTGTTTAGGGTAACTGTAAACACTAGTTTTTCACCCATGGCTATTTCACTTTGTGTGTTAGGGGAAATTGTTACCTGATTAGAATTGCATACAATGTTATAGTTTACATAAATATCATTATAAATAGGAATAAGGGATAAATTGTTATTTGTTGTGTTTTCAAACTTAAATTCTTCAACAGTAAAATGGTTTATTCCATCAAAAATAATCCAATTACTAAATGTTTTATTTTCTAAAACGGGTGGGGTAATAGTTGTTGAATTTTCGTTTGTTGTAACTATAACATTGTTGTTATTTAAACTAATGTTAGATGTGTATCTTAATGCTAATGTGGTGTTATTAAAAGTTAGGGAATACTCTTTTTCTTGCCATTTAGCATAAAGAGTTAATTGTTTATTAATTACTGTTTCGGTATTAATAAACTCATTTGAATTTTTGTTTAGTGACCAACCCATAAAGTGGTAGCCGGTTTGTTGTGGAGCATCGGGTAGTGATAGCTTTTGACCTTTAAAGTAAGTTTGCACAAAAACATCTCCAAACCCTTT
>JAZNIS010000062.1:0-13243 GCA_045577635.1 Clostridia bacterium | reverse complement strand
TTTTTCAGATTCAGCTTCTTTTTCAGCTAATTGTCTTTCAAGTTCTTCAAATTTAAGTTCAGCTTCAGATTTTGATTCAACTGCAACTTCTTCTAAGTCGGAGGCCAAGCGGTCTTAGGAAGACAATGTCATAAATCAACTCCTTGGCTCACAGAACGACATGGCTACGATCCGACTTCTTCTTTTTCAGATTCAGCTTCTTTTTCAGCTAATTGTCTTTCAAGTTCTTCAAATTTAAGTTCAGCTTCAGATTTTGATTCAACTGCAACTTCTTCTGTTTCAGTGTCTAATTGTTTTTCATCTAGAGCATAAACTGCATTGATATGAACTGATTGATAAGAAACTTTATCATCTTCACCAGTTTCAACAAGTAAAATTTTACCATCGGTTGTTTCTGTAATTTTTAATACTTTACCATACAAACCATAGTAAGTTTTAATTTTTGCACCAGGAACAATTTTACTTAATAAATCATTACGATAAGCATCTTCTTTTTTACGGCGAGTAAATGAAATGAACATTAATGCAACTAATGCAACAACCAACACGATTAATAAACCATATTGTGAAAAGAAATTTGTGTTATTTAGTAAACTTAACATTTTGTATCTCCTAAAATTTTATTAATTGAATTATAACAAAATAACAAATTTACTGCAATAAATTTAATTGTAATATTTAGATTTATTACGGTAAAAAATGTAATTTAAATTAAATTTTATAATTTTTTAAATATTCTTCTTTAAATTCTTTAAAACGATCTTCACGAATTGCTTGTTTAATTTCTTCCATAAGATTTGTTAAGAAATGAATATTATGAATACTTAATAATCTAGCACCTAAAATTTCACCAGCATTAATTAAATGTCTAATATATGCCCTAGTATAATTTTTGCATGCATAGCAAGTGCAACCTTCTTCAACAGGTGTAAAATCTTCTTTATATTGTCCGTTTCTAACAACAATTTTACCTGTTTTAGTGAATGCTGTGCCATTTCTAGCAATACGGGTTGGTAAAACACAGTCAAACATATCTATTCCCCTTTCAACACCTTCTAAAATGCAGTCAGGACTACCTACACCCATTAAATATCTTGGAACATGAGTTGGATAATGTGGTTGTAAAACATCTAACATTTCATACATTAAATGTTTAGGTTCACCAACAGACAACCCACCAATAGCAACCCCATGTTTAACATAAGGCATAACTCGTTGCATAGCTTCAACTCTTAAATCAGCATAGAAGTTTCCTTGAACAATTGGAAATAAAGCTTGTTCTTCGTTTTGATGATAATTATAACAACGATCCAACCAACTAATTGTGCGATCAAGTGCTTTTTTACTGTTTCGTTTATCTGTTCCATATGTTGTACACTCATCAAAAGCCATAATAATATCAGCACCCAAAGCTTCTTGTATTTCCATATCTTTTTCAGGTGTAATATAGTGTTTTGATCCATTTAAATGAGATCTAAACTCAACACCATCATCACTAATTTTCCTTAAATCAGACAATGAAAACACTTGAAATCCTCCACTATCGGTTAAAATAGGACGGTCCCAATTCATAAATTTATGCAAACCACCAGCTTTTTTTACAATCTCGTGACCAGGACGAAGATATAAGTGATAAGTGTTGCTTAAAATAATTTGAGAATTGTTTTCCTTTAATTCTTCTGGGCTTAAACTTTTAACTGTTGCTTGTGTTCCAACAGGCATAAAAACAGGAGTTTCTATAACACCATGTGGTGTTGTGAATTTTCCAATTCTGGCACCTGATTTTTTGTCTTGTTTAATAGTTTCAAAACTAAATTTGCTCATAATTTTTCCTTTAAATTAATAATGTAGCATCGCCAAATGAATAGAAACGATACTTTTCTTTTACTGCGGTGTTATACATATTAAGTGTATTTTCTACACCTAAAAATGCACTAACAAGCATAATTAATGTGCTTTCTGGTAAATGGAAGTTGGTGATAATTCCATCAACAATTTTAAAATTATATCCTGGATAAATAAAGATATTTGTATCACCACTACATTCTTTCATTTCACCATATTTTGTTGCAACACTTTCAAGAGTTCTAATGCTGGTTGTTCCAACTGCAATTACTCTTCTGCCTTCCTTTTTAGCTTTATTAATTATATCAGCAGATTCTTTTTTAACTTCGTAATATTCAGTGTGCATTTTATGGTTTAAAATATTATCTTCACTAACAGGTCTAAAAGTACCTAATCCAACATGAAGCAAAACATCTGTTATAATAACACCCTTTTCTTTTAATTTGTTAAGTAATTCATTTGTAAAATGCAGACCAGCTGTTGGGGCTGCACTGCTACCATCAAATTTTGAATAAACTGTGTTATATCGTTCTTTTTTTTCACATTTTTGTTTTATATAATGTGGAAGTGGCATTTCGCCAACTCTATCTAAAATTTCTTCAAATACACCATCAAACTTAAATCTAACTTCGCAAGAACCAAAATCGCCAATGCTTAAAATTTCGCATTTAAGTTCTGGTGAAATAACAATTTCAGTTCCAACTTTAACTCTTTTTACGGGTTTAATTAAAACTTCCCAATCGGTTAAATTGTGTCTTTTTAGCAAAAACACTTCAATATTAGCACCTGTTTCTGCTTTTTTGCCAAAAAGCCTTGCAGGGATAACCTTTGTGTTATTTACAACTAAAACATCACCTTTATTAAAGTAATCAATGATATCTCTAAAAATTTTGTGTTCTATTAAATTATTGTCTTTATGATAAACCAACATCCTAGAAGAATCTCTTGGTTCAACAGGAGTTTGAGCAATTAATTCTTCGGGTAAATCATAATAATAAGTTTTTTTATTTAAAATATCCATTAATCTTCGTCCTTGGCAACAAACATATCAATATATTTTTGACGATTATTGCTAATTGGTTTATTTAAATGTTTATAAGCATTAGGTAGTGCAATTCTACCCCTAGGAGTTCTTGCAATAAAACCTAATTGTAATAAATAAGGTTCATAAACATCTTCAATGGTGTTAGATTCTTCACCTGTTGCAGCACTTAATGTGTCTAACCCAACAGGACCACCATTAAATTTATCTATAATTGTTAAAAGTAATTTTCTATCAATATAATCTAAACCAAGTTCATCTACTTCCAACATTTCAAGTGCAGCTTTACAAAGGTCAAGTGTAATTACTCCTTCACCCTTAATTTCTGCATAATCTCTAACCCTTTTTAAAAATCTGTTGGCAATTCTAGGAGTTCCCCTACTGCGAAGTGCAAGTTCATCACAAGCTTCATCATCAATTTGAATTCCTAAAATTTTTGCTGACCTTGAAATAATTTTACTTAATTCTTCTTTTGAATAAAGTTCTAATCTACACACAACACCAAACCTATCACGAAGTGGACCTGTAAGCATACCTGCTTTTGTGGTAGCACCAATTAAAGTAAATGGTTGAAGTTTTAATCTCATTGTTCTGGCACTAGGACCTTTACCCAAAATAAAATCCAAAGCATAATCTTCCATTGCTGGATATAATACTTCTTCAACTGCACGGCTTAAACGATGAATTTCATCAATAAACAAAACATCATTCTTGTTTAAGTTGGTTAAAATACTAGCAAGGTCAGCAACCTTTTCAATGGCAGGACCACTAGTTATTTTTAAACTAGAACCAAGTTCGTTAGCTATAATGTGGCTTAATGTTGTTTTACCTAATCCCGGTGGACCATATAGTAAAACATGGTCTAATGCTTCGCCCCTTTTTTTAGCTGCCTTGATATAAATATTAAGAGAATTTTTAACTTTATCTTGACCAACATAGTCATCCATAGTTGTAGGACGAAGTGTGTTTTCTACATCTTCATCTTCCAAACTTCTGGTGCTGGTAATAAATCTTTCGTCTTCCATAAAACTCCAAATAAAAAACTAATTCATATTTTTTAATGCTTTTTGAATAATATTTTCTGTTGAATCACCATCAACAGCAACCTTTTTAACAAGTTTAAGTGCATCAAACTTACTTAAACCCATATTAACTAAAAGTTCGGTAGCTTCATCACAAGCAGTAGAAGTTACACCTGTAAGCATTGTAAAATCAGAAACTGCAACAGAACCAATTTCACCAATTTTTCCCTTTAATTCTAAAACAATTCGTTCAGCTGTTTTTTTGCCGACACCTTTTGCTTGAGAAATTGTTTTAACATCACCTGCTGCAATACAATTAATTAAATCGGAAACTTTTAATGAACTTAAAATAACTAATGCCATTTTAGGACCAACACCTGATACAGTTATTAATTCTAAAAATAAATTTTTTTCATCTTTATTTAAAAATCCATACAACAAAAAAGCATCTTCTCTAACAGCTAAATATGTGTGAACTTTTGCAAATTCACCAATATTAGGAAGGGCACTAACGGTATTTGTTGAAACAAAAATTTCGTAACCCACACCATTACAATTAACAACCACTGAATTTTCAGTTTTATCTTCTATTGTTCCACTTATAAATGCATACATAATAAAAAATCCTTTTAGTTATTAAACAATAACTTTTATAATTATTTTAATAACAAATTAATTATACAACAAAAATTTTAAATCAAAAACTAAATAAAGGCAATTATTTAATATCTGTGCTAGATAAAAGTATATTTGTTTGACTATGACATAAAGCAACTGCTAAAGCATCGGCAGCATCATCAGGTTTAGGAATTTTTGTTAAATTTAAAATAGCTTTAACCATATATTGTACCTGTTGTTTTTCAGCTCTACCATTACCTGTTAATGCTTGTTTTATTTGCAAAGGTGTGTATTCGTATAGTTTACTTTCACCTAATTTTTTTGTTGCAGCAAGTAAAATAACACCCCTTGCCATTGCAACATTAATTACTGTTTTTTGGTTTGTATGAAAAAATAATTCCTCAATAGCAAAACAATCTGGCTTATATTTTTCAATTAAATATTCAATACCATCATATATTTTATTTAATCTGGTGCTCATTTTTAAACTTTTATCTGTTTCTATAACACCATAATCAATTACTCTTGTTGAATTTTTTGTTTTTTCAATTATGCCGAACCCCACAATTGCATAACCTGGGTCAATGCCTAAAATAATCATAATTCACCTAAATTTTAATAGTTTATAAAAATTAAATTAGGGCTTAATTACCCCATTTTTAACTTATCAAATTAAGTTTACTTAAATTAAAAAATTTTGTCAAACAAAAACAGCTTATAGAACATTAGTTTGATAAAATATAAAAAAACACCTTTTAAATGAGGTGTTTTTTATCAATTATTCTTCATCTTCGTCTTCTGGAAGATCTACATTGTGGTAAACTTCTTGAACATCATCATTATCTTCTAATGCATCAACAAGTTTTAAGAAACTACCCAATTTATCTTCTGGAAGTTCAATGTAACTTGATGGAATTAAATCAAGTTCGGCATTATCAAAAGAAATATTGTTTGTTTCAAAATAATCTTTAACTGCTTCAAAACTGTCTGGTGTTGTTATAACTTCGGTATATGTATCGTAAGTTACAGCATCATCTGCACCAGCTTCTAAAGCATGCATCATAATTTCATCATCGGTTAATCCATTACCTCTAGGAACAATGATGATTCCCTTACGGCTAAATAAGTATGATACACAGTTGGTTGAACCTAAACTACCACCGAATTTATCAAATAAGTGACGAACATCGCTAGCTGTACGGTTTTTATTATCTGTTAGAGCTTCAACAATAATTGCTGAACCAGCAGGACCATATCCTTCATATGTAATTGGTTCATAGTTAACAGAACCAAGTTCACCACTTGCTCTTTTAATTGAACGAGTAATGTTATCGTTAGGCATATTGTTTGCTCTGGCTTTAACAATTAAGTTTTTTAATTTTGCATTTGAGTTAGGGTCAGGTCCGCCTTCTTTTACTGCAACTGCAATTTCACGACCAATTTTTGTGAAAATTTTGCCCATAGCAGCATCGTTTTTTGCTTTAATATTTTTAATTTTGCTAAACTTATTATGTCCTGACATATAATTCTCCTTTATTTTGCTAGATTGTACATTAAAATGCTTGCAGAAATTGAAGCATTTAAACTTTCTACATTGTTTTGCATAGGAATTGTTAATGTTATATCACTTGCAGTTTGAAGCGATTTACTAACACCATTACCTTCATTTCCTATAATTAATCCATAAGCTCCTTCAATTTCGGCCTGTTCAGGTTTTATACCATTTAGATTAGCTGAAACCAACTTGAAATTATGAATTTTTTTAAGGTTTAATAATTCTTCTATTGTTAAATTAATAAAATTAACATTAAAAACATAACCCATACTAGACCTAATAACTTTTGGGATATATGGATAAACAGAATTGATTGAAACTATATTTTTAAATCCAAATGCAAGTGCACTCCTAACTATTGCCCCTAAGTTAGAAGGATCTTGCAAATTATCAATTACTAAAAACTTATCATTAAAATCAAAATTTATAGATTTAGGAATTTCAAACAAAGCAAAAATTCCTGATGTCGTTACAGTTTCGGAAAGTTTGTTTGCAACTGATTCAGTAACAGAATAAGTGATGTTTTCAAATTTTTTAACTAAATCAGCATACTTTTCAAGTTTACTTTCTTCAATAAATAATCTGGAAAGTTTTGCTGATGAATTAATTAAATCTAAAACAACTTTTTCGCTTTCAACAAAACAAACATTGTTTTTTGAAATTTCCTTTTTTGTTTTTAGTGAATTTGTAAATTTAACTGTTGGATTGTTTACAGATGTAATTTCTTTAATCATAAAAACCTTTTAATGAAATTAAAACCTACATAAAAATATATAGGTTTTAATGTTCTTAATTTTTAAATTGTTATGCTAATTTGCTTTTTGCTTGATCGCAAAGTGCTTTGAATGCAGGTGCATCATTTAATGCGATATCAGCTAAAACTTTACGGTTTAAGTTGATGTTAGCAAGTTTTAAACCATGCATAAATTTGCTGTAAGAAATGTCGTTGATGCGGCAACCAGCATTGATTCTTGCAATCCATAAGCTACGGAAATCTCTCTTTTTAAGACGACGACCAACATAAGCATATTGACCGCTTTTCATAACAGCTTGGTTAGCAACACGATATAATTTACCTCTTGCTCCTCTGTAACCTTTAGCTGCTTTTAATACTTTTTTACGATTTTTGTTTGCATTAACTGCTCTTTTAATTCTCATTATACTTTCTCCTTTATCCTAGATTATTGGTTAAGCATTGCCTTAATATTTTTTTCATCTGCTTTAGAAACATATGCAGGTTGTCTTAAAGCCATTTTGCGGGCAGGTGCTTTTTTAGTTAAAATGTGTCTGCGATTTTGTTGTGATCTTTTAATTTTTCCACCAGGTTTAACTGAGAAACGTTTTTTAGCTGTACTTCTTGTTTTTTGTTTTGGCATAATTTTAATTCTCCTTAAATGTAAATTTTTATTTTTTGCTTTTTATAAGCGATTTCAAAGTTTAATTACTTTGAGTTTTTTGGTGATATTACCATAATAATTTGTCTACCGTTAATTGCAGCAGGTGTTGTAACTTCACCAGCATCGGCAACTAAATTTGCAAATTTTTCCATGATAGGCATACCCATTTGTGGGTTTTGTAATTGGCGACCGAACATTCTTAAAACAACTTTAACTTTATCACCATTTGCTAAAAACTTTTTAACATTTTTTGCTTTAAAGTTTAAATCATTATCAGCAATATTCATGCTTAATTGCATACCTTTTACTTCGGCTACTTTTTGTTTTTTCTTGGCATCTTTTTCTCGTTTAATCATATCAAAACGATATTTACCATAATCCATAACCTTGCAAACAGGTGGTGTTGCCATAGGTGAAATTAATACAAGATCTAAACCTTGTTCGTCAGCAATTCGTTTTGCTTCATCAAGTGAAACAATTCCGTAGGTAACTCCCATTTCACCGTTCAACCTAACTTCGGTTGCTTTGATTTGCTCATTAATTAATAACTCTTTAATGGCTGTATCCTCCTAATAAAAATTAAAAAGTGGGCATAAGCACCCACTTCTCACATAAAAATTAAATTAAAAATAATTTAGTTTTTATTACCAAGCGAAAATCTTTCATTTGCTGGTGAGAAGTTTGTACCTCTACTTTTTACTCTGCAATTATATATTATGTTAAAACTATTGTCAATAATTTTTAATCATTTATTTTATTAAAATTATTTAGAAACAAGTAACTGTTAAACAATATATTATTACAATAAATAAATCTTAAAACAAACAAAAAAACAAGCATTTTTTAACTAGGACAAGTCCTACAAGGATATGTGTTTCAATATCGTAAATGCTTGTATGATTATTATATGCTATAAAAAGAAAAAAGTCAAATAAAAAGCAGATGCTTTAACACCCGCTTTTTTATTTAAATTATTTAATTTCTTTACTTGCAATTTCAGCATTAATATAGTTAATAAATTCTTGAAGATCCATAACACCTTTATCGCCTTCTTTTCTATGACGAACAGCAACTTTTCCTTCAGCCATTTCCTTATCACCAATAACAAGCATATAAGGGATTTTTTGAAGTTGAGCTTCCCTGATTTTTTTACCGATTTTTTCGTTACGATCATCAAGTTCTACTCTAATGTTATATTTTTCAAGTTCTGCTTTAACCTTATTAGCATATTCAAGTTGTGCATCTGCAATATTTAAAATTTCAACTTGAGTTGGAGCAAGCCATGCTGGGAAAGCACCAGCATATTTTTCAATTAAGTATGCAAGGGTTCTTTCATAACAACCAATACTTGTACGGTGAATGATATATGGATTTTGTTTTTTACCTTCAGAATCAACATATTCCATACCAAATTTTTCTGCAAGTAATTGGTCAATTTGAATTGTGATTAAAGTATCTTCTTTACCCCAAACATTTTTAATTTGAATATCTAGTTTTGGACCATAGAATGCTGCTTCGCCAATACCAATTTCATAAGGAATTTGTAAATTATCTAAAATTTTAGCCATAATTCCTTGTGCTTCTTCCCATTGTTCATTTGTACCAATATATTTTTCGCGATTGTTAGGATCCCATTGAGAGAAACGATAAGATGCATCTTCAAACAATCCCAAAGTTTTAAGCATATAGTTAGCAAGTTCTAAACAGTTTTTAAATTCTGATTCTAATTGATCAGGAGTACACATTAAGTGACCTTCTGAAATAGTAAATTGTCTAACTCTAATTAAACCATGCATTTCACCACTAGATTCGTTACGGAAAAGTGTTGAAGTTTCGTTATAACGAAGTGGTAAATCTTTATAAGAACGAGCTTCATTTAAATAAGCTTGATATTGGAATGGACATGTCATAGGACGAAGAGCAAACACTTCTTTATCTTTATTTTCATCACCTAGAACAAACATACCATCTTTATAGTGATCCCAATGGCCTGAAATTTTATATAAATCGCTTTTAGCCATAAATGGAGTTTTGGTTAATAACCAACCCCTTTTTTGTTCTTCATCTTCAACAAACCTTTGTAAAAGCTGAACAATTCTAGCTCCCTTTGGAAGTAAAATAGGTAAACCTTGTCCAATATAATCAACAGTTGTGAAAATACCCAATTCCCTACCTAATTTATTGTGATCTCTTTTTAATGCTTCTTCCATCATGTTTACATATTGTTTTAAGTCATTTTTATCTAGAAAACCTAAAACATACACTCTTTGAAGCATTTTATTTTTTTCACTGCCTCTCCAATAAGCACCATTAACCTTATCTATTTTAAAAGCGAAAGTTCTTAAAAATTTTGTGTTTTCTACATGAGGTCCTCTGCATAAATCAACAAAGTTATCACCTGTGTAATAAACAGTAATTACTTCGTTATCTGGTAATTCGTTAATAAGTTCTAGTTTATATGGGTTACCTTTAAACATTTCTAAAGCTTCTGCTTTACTAACTTCTTTTCTAACAAAATCCTCATTATTTTTAATAATTTCATTCATTTTGTCTTCAATTTTAGCAAAATCATCAGGGGTGATAGCATGATCTAGGTCAACATCATAATAAAAACCGTTATCAACTGCTGGTCCTATTGTTAATTTTACTTCTGGCCAAACTTGCGATAATGCCTTAGCCAAAACATGAGCCATACTGTGGCGATACATTTGTAATTTTTCTTGTTTTTCTTCCATAATATTTTCTCCTTTTTATGATTTGGGCTTATTGAAAATAAAAAAGCCCTTTGAAATAATCAAAGGACGAATAAACTTTATCCGTGGTTCCACCTTAATTGCAATATAAATTGCCACTTTACTTGTTTTTATCCTAAAACAACAAAACGGTTCAGTCAAAAAAGTGGTTTCAAAATTAAGATTAAGCAAGTGCTCTCAGCCAACGACACTTTCTCTGTAACTTAACGATTTAATTTCTACTTGTCTTCTTATCAACCTGAAATTAATTACTAAGTATCGTACAATTAAGTACTATTAAATTATATGTTTAAACCCTTTTTAAGTCAATACTTTTTAAACTAATAAATTTACTTTTTTGTTAAAAATATAATGTAAAATTTTAAAAACATCGTTACTTAAAACAGTTACACAGTGCAAATTTATTTTTTTTGGATTTAAACTTATGAGTTCAACTAAAAGTTTAATTTCTTTATCATCAGAAAAAATTAGTTCAATAACATTATTAAACTCATCAGTTAAAACAAATTGTTTTCCATTAAAATAAACATCAATAACAGGTTTATTTCCTGTTTCAAAACTTAATAATAACTTTAACACATCTAAAATGGTTTTACTTTGAAAAAGATTTTTTGAGTTAATTAACTTTGCAACACTATCCCACTTAACCATTAAATCTTTTAGCATAAAACTATAAAAAGACGGAATATTTACCGAACATAAATCAGCTAATTTATTTGAAACAAATTCTTTTTCAGTTTCAAAATTAAACACGGTTAAAACCTTAACTATTGCTTCTTTTAATTCAGAATTAATAACTATGTTTATGTTTTCAGAGTAAAATTTGTTTTTATAAATAAGCAAAATCACTTCAGCTAATAATGGTTTTAAAAAGTTTAATAGCTTGTTTTTTAAGGAATATTTACAAGCAACTGACATTGAATTACTTGATATTGCTGTAATCACCTTAAAATTTAGTTTATCAAGTTGCAGCTCTAAATACCTTAAATATCTACTATCTTCATAATTAACAACAATAAAAAATTCCCACATACTTATTTCCTTAACATAAATTAGTATATGAGAATTAATTTTTATTATTTAATTTTTTTAATAATTTCCTGTTACAACTATATCTGCATTTAAACCACAAACATTTTTTAAAACAATATCACCAGCTTTTGCAGATTTAACTTCAATTTTTTGAATTTCTTTTAAAACAGCAGAAATTTTATTTTTAGGAATTAAATTAGTTGTTTTTACAGGTAAACAACCCCTGCTAGTTTTAATTAAAGCGGTAACCATTCTCATTGGGTTTGTAACTTCAGCTTTACCATAAGTTTCGCCCCTTAAACATGTGTTACCTGAAACTTTAATTTCACCTTTAACCTTTTCAATTGTTAATTCGCAACCCATTGGGCACATAATACAAACTGTTTTCATTACTTCTCCTTAACCAAAACAGTAATGTCGCCATTAAGTTTGGATTTTTCAATCTCAATTTTTTGCATTTCACCAGCATTTGCAGCTAAAACAAATTTAGAAAACACTTCTTTATCGCCAGACATAGCTTTAATATAAGAATTTGTAATTTTACCACTTAATCTAAAATAAATAACTAAATTATCATTTCCACCAAGGAATGCGGTTGATGGTGAAACATATCTAACAAAGTTACCACAAACAATGTTAATTTGGTTTTTATAATTTAATTTTCCTAATGCAAATTTTGCTGCATTTGTACCTGCAAGTTTACTTTCTTCAGTAACATTATCAACTAAATCGTGAACATGTAAAACATTACCACAACTAAACACACCTTTAATATTTGTTTCACGATATTCATTAACAATTGCACCACCTGTTTTAGGATTTAATTGTAAATTAGGCAGCAAATCAACTTCCGGAATTAAACCAACCGATAAAATTAAACAATCGCAAGGAATAAATTTTTCAGTTTCAGGTTTAGGTGTGAAACCATCAACTTCAGCAACATAAACACCTTCTATTCTGGGATAACCAACAACTTTAGTGACTGTGTGTTTTAATTTTAAAGGTATATTAAAATCGTTTAAACATTGACTAATATTTCGTTTAAGACCACCAGATTCTGGCATAATTTCTAGCACAGACATAACTTTTGCTCCTTGAAAAGTTAACCTTCTAGCCATAATTAAACCAATGTCACCCGAACCCAAAATAACAACTTTTTTACCAGGAAGTTTGCCATGAACATTAACCATTTTTTGTGCTTGTCCAGCAGTGTAAACACCAACAGGCCTTGAACCCGTTAAAGTTATGCCGGCAGCTGTTTTTTCACGACAGCCCATAGCTAAAACTATTGATTTTGTTTTAACAATAGCTTCGCCATCAGTGTTTAAAATTGTTACTCTTCCTTCTTCAATTTTAGTAACAAAGGTGTTTAACATAACAGTGACTTTTGTTTTCTTTAATAACTGAACAAATTTTAAAGCATATTCCGGACCAGTTAACTCTTCTTTAAAATAGTGTAAACCAAACCCGTTATGAATACACTGATTTAAAATTCCACCAAGCTTTTCATTTCGTTCAATTAGTAATGTTTTAGCACCATTATTGTAACTTTCAATTGCAGCAGCCATACCAGCTGGTCCGCCACCAATTACCACAACATCATAATTTAAAAGTTTACTCATAATACCTATCCTTTATTTTTTAGGGTTAATTTCTGAAACATAGAATTGAGAATTTTTATTTTCTTTAACAACTAAATTTTCTGGCACTTCTAATGTGTTTGAAATAGTTTCAATAACTTTGGTTAAACAAAAACCACCTTGACATCTACCCATACCAGCTCTAACCCTTCGCTTAATAGAATCAACACTATTTGGTTTTAAAGGAGAATTTAAAGCTTCCTTAATTTCACCTAAACTAACACATTCACATTTACAAATAATTTTTCCGTAATCAGGATTGGTTGCAATCAGCTTATTCTTTTGAGCTGTTGTAAGTTTGTTAATATTTGTATATGCTTTTCTTTTTTTCATTTTAAT
>JAZNIS010000061.1:0-18088 GCA_045577635.1 Clostridia bacterium | reverse complement strand
ACCAAACTTATATAAGTTTATGTTAAAAAGTTTAGTTTTGTTTAAAAATTTACAAAACTTATACCACAAAACCTTTAACCTTGTTATTAAGTTAAATTTAGGTTTTATTCCAGCACCATCAATAATAATTAACTTTTTAATGTCACAACAAAAAACAGTTGCAAGTAAAATTGCAATTCTGGTTCCAAACGAATGAGAAACAATTATAACATTGTTTAAGTTTAATTTAATTATCAACTTATAAATTTCACAAGCATAATCAAACACAGAAAAATCTGTGCCCAATTTTTCGCTATCACCAAAACCTGGAAAATCCACCGAAACACAACTATAATCATTTTTTAAGTTTTCATAAAAAAAATTGAAACTGTTTAAATTTGCACCCCAACCGTGTAAAAATAAAACAGTTTCATCTTTATTACCATATTTTTTGTAATTAATTTTCATTATTAAGTTCCAATTTTAAAATTTTAGCATGAGAGTTAAAACCATAATAGTTTTTTCTTTCGCTTATTTCTTTAAAACCAGCAGATAAATACAAGTTAATTGCCTTAAAATTTTCATGTTCAACTTCCAATAAAATTTCAGTTACACCATTAAGTTTTAATTCTTTAATTAACTCATTTAAAATTTGTCTTCCAAACCCTTTTCCCTGCTCATCTTTTGACACTGCAACCTTAATAATATCCGCAGAATCAAAAGTGATTAATGCACCAGCAAATGCAATTAATCTTTCATCATCAAAAAGCCCCAAATACAACCTGTTTTGTTCAGATAATTCAGCTTCACACATATCAGCCGTAAAAGGATTAGAAAACAATTCTTCTTCTAAACAAAACAATTGCTTTAAATAAGTTTTATCTAATTTTTTAATTTCCATTTTTAATCCTTTAAGTTTCGTTCTGCTTGTGAAAGTTGAGCATAAGTAGGAGCAAAATTATTACCATTAGTATAACTTTCAGTTTCAACTAACCTTACAAAATGCTTTAACATAACCGAATTATAATCTTCAATTACATCAATATTTTTATATGATTCAATCCCTGTAATTTGTTCACAATCTGAAACAAATAACGGTTCGTTATTAATTGTAGATATTAAATCTTCGTTATTAACAACTGAAATTTCGCCAACAACACCATCTGTTATTTTTGCTAGGTAAACAGCAGTTGCAGTATTTTTTAAGGCAACATAGCCATTTTTATAACCTTCTGCAATAACTTCAAAACAATTAGCCGAAACAATAGGCAAATTTAATGCAAAACTAAAAGCTTTAACTGTTGCCATACCAATTCTAATACCTGTAAAAGAACCCGGGCCTGTAACACAACCCAAATTAGTTATATCTTTAATTGTTAATCTGTTATCAGTTAAAAACTGTTCAAGTTCGGTAAGCAATGCTTCACTATGCCTTTTGGTTTCAGGAATTTCCCTATAAAGCATTTTACCATCATTATTTAAAGCAATAATTGCTTTTTGTTTTGTTGTGTCAACACAAAGTAATTTCATTTTATCACCTATTTATTTTCATTATAAAAAAATTCAAATTCTCTTTCAGTTTCGCCCATTTTGTTAATATTAATTAAAATATAATTTTCAGGGATTAAACCATTTATTTTTTGATACCATTCAACAACATTAATTGCAGATTTATTATTAAAATATTCTTCTATGCCAAATTCAACAGCTTCATTTTCGTTTTCAATACGATACATATCAAAATGAAACAAATCAAACTTTTTAGTTTTATATTCTTTTAACAAAGTAAAAGTAGGACTTGTTACGGCTTCTTTTACACCTAATGCTTTAAATAAACTTTGTGTGAAAGTGGTTTTTCCTGCACCTAAATCGCCCCTTAAAAGTATCACAGTTCCACCGGTTAATGTTTTAGCAAATTTTTTTGCCAATCTTTTAGTATCTTTTAAATTTTTAACAACACACTTTTGCATTTTTAATCCTTCTTAATTTTTCTTAAAATCAAATTAAATATATATGGGTAAACAAATGTTGCAACTACTGCCACAACCAAAATACAACTTGCAACTACAAACAAGTTTGTTTGTGGAATAATACAAAGCAAAGCATATAAACCAAATGTAACCACAAATCCAATAGCAACTTTTATAAGTTTTATAAAAATAGTTTCATAAACTTCAACAATTGTTCGTTTACTTAAAATATATCCTAACGACACCCCTATTGCCATAGCCGCATATCTAAACAATTTTAAAGTTGTTTTATAAGAAAGCCCCAAATCAAACATTCCAACAATTACAACAGCCAACAACATAATTAACGATAAAATTGCCAAAACAACTTCTAAATTAATTTTGTTTTTTAAATTTTCAGGAATTTTAGACACAATAAAATTTAATAGTAGCATTAATGCCACACCCAAAGTTAATCCAGCTAAAACATCAGTTAAATAATGTTGCCCTAAATATAATCTTGTAAATCCAACAGTTAAACAAAGAATAACAGCAATTATTAAAGCAGTTATTTTTAACCACTTTTTATTGTTTTTATTTTTGTAAATATCATAAACAACAAAGGTTGAAATGGCACTAACACTTTGACTATGCCCACTTGGAAAACTTAAACCC
Organism: Clostridia bacterium; assembly: GCA_045577635.1. GTDB lineage: Bacteria > Bacillota > Clostridia > Christensenellales > UBA1242 > UBA6345. The sequence continues at coordinate 15,485 of JAZNIS010000061.1, read as the reverse complement.
GAAGCTGGCAATTTATTTTCAACTGTGTTACTAGCCATCCATGGTCTAGGCCTTTTAACAATTGCCTTTATAACACCATTAATTAAAACTGAACAAACATAAAAGAAAGCAAATTTAAATGCTTTATTATACCCTAAACACCAATATAAAATTAAAAATGTGCAAATAAAAAATATCTCTTCACCAAACCTAGTTAGCAAAGAAAACAAACCATCTAAAAATTCGGTTTCCATTTTTTGCACAGCTTCAACAATTTTTAAATCCACTTTAACTTCCTTTAAAATACAAAGTTTACACTAAATATTAACAAAAATTGATAAATATTGCAAAGTTTTTAACCGTTTATAACAAGCACAAATGGCAATATTTTATTATGGAAACAAGATTAGCAAAATTATCAAATAAAATATTTACATATTTTATATTTTTTTTAATAGCTTTTATTTGGGCCAATATTTATCTAAAAAACATAATAGTTTGTTTTATTTTTTCTATTTTTATTGCAACTGTTTTAAGTTTAATTGTTTTTAAAATTTTTAATATTAAAACAACAAAATCACAACAAAAAACAAATTTAGAAAACAAATTAAATCTAACAATAACAAATTTAATTTTTTCAAGTAAATCCGAACAAATTAATTATTTTTTTAAAGTTATAAAATTTTCAAATGAAACAGCAATTAAAACCGAAGATTACATTAAATTAAATAATAGCATAATAATTCCGTTGTTTAATTATGAGCTAACCACAGCAGAATTTATTGAGACCTACTTAAAATACAAAAACACAAAACAACTAATTATTTTAACAAATAAACTTTGCAGCAATTTAGAAACACTATTAAACAAATTAAATTTAGAAAACTTGAAAATATTTTGTGCAACCGACACATTTTATAAAATAATAAATCCAACCGAAATTTACCCACCAAACAAAGTACAACTAAAAACAAAACCAATTATTAAATTTAAAGAGTTATTATATGTTGCATTTAACAAGCAAAACACCAAAAGATATTTTGCTAGCGGGATAATTTTAATGTTATTCAGTTTTGTTTACACTTTTAGTTTATACTATCAAATTGTGGCAACCATTTTATTTTTATTTAGCTTGTTTAGCCACTTTAACACAAGATTTAATCCACCAAAAAATACCGACCTATTCAACAACAAAAAAAACGACTAATTTTAGTCGTTTTTTTATTGTTTGCATAATAGTTTGCATAGCACTTTATAAATAGTGTTTAAAACCTTTTTTATCTGTTCTTTTATATAAAACAATTTTACTACCAACAACACTAACAGGTTCGGCAGAAACTTTATTTACAAGCACTTCGCAAACTTCCCTAGAAGTTAGTTCACAGTTTTGTTGAACTTTAATTTTAATAAGTTCATGAGCAGTTAAATTATCAACAACTTGTTTAACCACATTATCGGTAACACCATCTTTACCAACAAAAACTAAATCTGGTAAATTATTAGCAAAACTTCTTAAAGTTGCTCTTTCCTTTGTAGAAATCATTTTTATCTCCTAAATTAAATATTCAAATTCAATTTGACACATTTTTACAGTGTCGCCTTCTTGCATACCTTCATCAAGCAATGCATCAATAATTCCTTCGTCCTTAATTCGTTTTTGGAAATAAGCAAAAGAATTATAATCATCTAAAATTACATTAAATGCAATTTCTTCAATTAAATCACCAATAACTTCATAGAAACCTTCATCATGCTTAATAACTTCAAAAGTTTTTCTGGTTCGTTTATCAATATTAGTTTCTTCAATTTCCATTTTAACAATGTCAGGTTGACTTTCAATTAATTTTGCAACATAACTAATTAAATCATCTAATCCCATAAATGCAGCCGCACTAACTGTAAAAATTTTAACAGAATCACCAATTTGATTTTTTAACATTTCTAAATACTCTTCTCTAATATCAGGATCAATTAAATCAATTTTATTAAGTGCAACAACTTGTGGAATTCCTGCAACATAATCAGAATATTTTGAAAGTTCTTCGTTAATTTTAACATAATCTTGGTAAGGATCTCTTCCTTCACTACCAGCAGCATCTATAACATGAATTAAAACCCTGGTTCTTTCAATATGTTTTAAAAAGTCGTGACCTAAGCCAACACCGTCACTAGCACCTTCAATAAGCCCAGGAATATCAGCCCAAACCATATTTGTATTAAATGCTTTTACAACACCAATGTTTGGTGCAAGTGTTGTAAAATGATAGTTTGCAATTTTAGGTTTAGCATTAGAAACTGCCTTTAATAAGCTACTTTTACCAACATTAGGATATCCAATTAAACCAACATCAGCAATTGTTTTAAGTTCTAAAACCAACTCAAAAGGTTTTGTTTGTTCGCCCATTTCAGCAAACCTAGGAGCTTGCCTTGTTGCAGTTGCAAACTTACTGTTGCCCCTGCCACCTTTACCACCTCTTAATGCTAAAAATTCTTCGCCACTTTCAGTTAAATCGGCAATAACTTTATTTGTTTCAGCATTTTTAATAACAGTTCCTATTGGCACTAAAATAGTTAAATCTGGTGCAGATTTTCCGTCACACATATTATTTCCACCATCTTCACCATTTACTGCTTTAAAGTGTTTAGTAAATCTAAATTCACTTAAATTAGTAAGTTCAGGTGTGGTTTTAAAAATAATAGAGCCACCTTTACCACCATCACCACCCATTGGTCCACCATTAGGAACAAATTTTTCTCTACGGAAATGAACTTTACCATTTCCACCATTTCCCGCTTTACATGTAATTTTTACTTTATCTAAAAACATTTTATTATCCTTTTTTATTGTATCGTTTACAATAATCACTTAAAATACAACCTTCACAATTGGGTTTTATTGCCTTACAGTTATATCTGCCAAAAAGCAAAATTAAATGATGTAGTTTTCCCCATAATTCCTTATTATCTTTGTAAAGTTTAGTTAACTGCTCTTCACATTCTGTTTCTGTTTTTGCATTTGTTAACCCCAACCTATTACTAACCCTAAATATGTGTGTATCAACAGGTATTGCAGGTTTGTTAAATGCAACAATTAACATAACATTTGCAGTTTTTCTGCCAACCCCTGGTAAACTAACTAAACTGTTAAAATCAGATGGAACTTCGCCATTAAACTCATCACAAATCTTTTTAGCCGAAGCAATTATATTTTTTGCTTTATTATGATAAAATCCGCAAGGATGAATTAAATTTTCTAATTCTAAAACATCTAAATTTGCAAATTGTTTAGCAGTGTTATATTTTTTAAAAAGCTCCCTTGTAACAATGTTAACTCTTTTATCGGTGCATTGAGCACTTAACATAACAGCAACCAACAATTCAAAATTGCTTGAATATTCTAATTCACTTACAGGATTTTTAATAAAATCATTAAGCAATTCGTATATTTTTAATGCTATTTTTTTATCCATACAATTTAATTATAGCAAAAAACCTTAAATAATATAAACTAATAAATAAACTTTTTCAAGATATTATTTATAAATAAATAATTAAATCCTAATAATTTCATATCTAACCGATTGTTTTTGATAAACTATTTTAAAGAAATTATTAAAACTTTTATAATTGCCTTTGTTTAAAACAACAATAGCCCTAGATAAATTTTTTAAATAAAATTTAACAGCAACCGAGCAAGAACTACCTAACCCTTTTGCAGTGCTAACAACAGCTGCATTAACACCAATCTTTTTTAATTCGCTTTGAAACCTTATTGTTTCGGTTCTATTAAAAAAAACAGCCAACACATACATAATATTCACCCCATTTTAACAATTAAAAATTATCTACTATATACTATTAATAAAAAAGAAATTATGATATAGGTGAAATTATGCGAATTTATTTAGATAATGCTGCAACCACATTTAAAAAACCATTTTCAACATACTTTGAACTTTATAAAAGTTTAACTAAATACAATGCAAATCCATCACGAGGTAGCCACAAGCAAAGCATAAAAGCAGGATTAAAAGTTTACAATTGCAGAGAACGAATTAAACAGTTTGTAAATGCCAAAAGCACAGCATCTGTTATTTACACTTACAACTGCACCGAAGCAATTAATTATGCCATTTTAGGAAGTTTAAAACCTAACGACCATGCTATAATTACCACATTTGAACACAATGCAGTAATTAGAACTCTTTATAGTTTAAAAAACAAAAATATAACATACAGCGAAGCTAAACCAAATAGTTATGGTTTAATAACTTTAAAAGAAATTAAAGACAAGGTGAAACCAAACACAAAATTAATAATTGTTAATCACACAAGTAATGTTACAGGAACAACCACACCACTTACCGAAATTGGTGAATTCTGCAAAGAAAATAACATTTTATTTTTAGTTGATGCTGCACAAAGTGCCGGACATGAGCGGTTAAATATGATTAACGATAACATTAATTTTTTATGTTTGGCAGGACACAAAGGTTTATATGGAATTCAAGGAATTGCCGCACTTGTTTTAAACAATTTTGAGTTAGAACCTATTAAATTTGGTGGCAGTGGTACAAATAGTAGTGATGAAAATATGCCAAATTACTACCCTGAAAAATTAGAAGCTGGAACAGTTAATTTACCCGGAATTATGGCACTTGATGGCGGAATTAAATTCACACAAAAAAACTTTAATAAAATACAAGAAAAAATTAGTAAATTAAGCCAATTATTGGTAAATTATTTAAAAGAAAACAAAAACATAATACTTTATAGTAACAACTTAAAAAGTGGTGTTATAAGTTTTAATTTTTTAAACAAATCAGCAAGCGAAGTTGTAAATTTTTTAAACGAAAAAAATATTTTTGTTAGAGGCGGACTTCATTGTGCACCACTAATTCATAAACACTTAAAAACAACCGAAACAGGAATTATTAGAGTTTCAATAAGTTACTTTAACACCATTTATGAAATAAAAAAATTAATAGCCACCCTAAAAAAAATTGCCTGATTTTTCAAGCAATTTTTTAAAATATAAAATTTTTACAATTTAACAAACCAAAACCTTCAACATTTCTTTCCTGATTTAACTTAATAGTGTTATTAATTAACAACCTTTTAATATCGTTTGGTTTTAAATTTTCATTTTTTGAAAGTAACAATCCACAAACACCAGCCACAATAGGTGTTGCAACACTTGTACCACTCATAGTTATATAATGCTTATTAGTTAAATTATAATTACAAGCACCACAAATATTTACACCAGGAGCAACAACATCTGGTTTGTAATTTTTAAGTATTGGTCCACGGCTAGAAAATTCGGCAACTTCAAACTTATTATAGTCATAGCAATCACCATTTCTAAAATCGTTTATTGCTCCAACTGTAATTATTTTACTACTTGCCCCTGGCGATTTTATTGTTGCCGTTTCGGGTCCACTATTTCCTGCTGCTGCAACAACAGTAATTCCATTATTCCACAGCACTTCTGCACCCATAATTAACGGATCATTATTGTTTAAAACCATACTACCAAAACTCATACAAACAACTTTAATGTTGTATTTTTTCTTATTATCAATAACCCACTGCATTGATTTTAAAATGTTAATAACACCCGTCTCACCGTTTTCATCTAATGCCTTAATTGCAATTATATTACAATTTTTATTTACACCGGCAAACTCACCACCACTAACAGTTCCACAACCACCTAAAATGCTTGTTACAAAAGTTCCATGACCATTATCATCATAACAACAATTTTTATCGTTAACAAAATCAACAAACTTAACAATTCGGTTTTTAGGAACACATAAATCTAAAATAGGACTAACACCTGTATCAATTACAACGGTGGTAAAATTATTCACAGTAAAATCATTGTTAAGTTCAATAATATTTTTAGAAACTGCAATTTCAGTTTGAACCTTTAAACTAGCCGTTATATAATTCACCATATTTAAGTTTGCAACAGAAGTGATTTGGTTTGCTGTTAATTTAACAGCAAAAGCATTAATAAAAGGAAACCTAAACACCTTGTTAAACTGTGAAAGTTTATCAAATAAAAAATTACTATTTAAACAATTGTTAGAATAAACAATGCAGTCAACACAGCTATCTCCAACCGAAAGTGATGCAATTAAACTTGTTAAACTAGGGTCTATTTTATTAATCATTAATAGCACCTAACAAATCATTTAATTTTTGTTGCTGTGCATCATTTAAAAAAGGTTTAAGTGTTTGTTTAATATTGTTTATTTTTTCATCAGTTAATTCTCCACTGTTTCTTTGTTTTCTACTTTCTTTAATAAATTCAGCCATTAATTCTTCACTAGATAAATTTTCATATTTTTTTAATTCATCTTCAATACTTTCAACCTTTTCTGGATTTTCTTTTTTAATCTTTTCAAATTCAACCTTTGGTTCTGCCTTAAATTCGCTAAATTTCATAACAAACTCCTTAAAAAAATCACTAATTATATATATGCAAACATATATTTATATTGATATTTAATTAAGGTGATTAAAATGAAATATAACAAAGAAAACAATTATTATAACCTTTATCCATCAAGCACATATTACCCCTATGGCGAACTCCCTTTAAAATACACAAAACAGGGTCAGGAACAATTAAAAAAGCAGATAGAACAAAATCCTGCAACAAATTATGAAAATAAAGAAGTAAAAGCTGAAAAAAATGATGCAAAAAATAATGGTAGTTTAGATTTTAATTCAGTGCTCCCCCTGCTTTCAGGCATAGGCAACAACAACGAAATGTTAAATAAAATAATTCCACTACTAAAAAGTAATGGAAACTTACAAATAAACGATTTATTAAAACTTTTTACAGGTATAAGCAAAATAGCTAAACCCGAAACTAATAAAACAGTGTTTTCTAGCAATAACGAAATAGATAGTTATAAAAAGGTTGAATAAAAAAAGATTGTTATTAAAACAATCTTAATTTTTTTCACTTTCCTTAATCATTTCGTAGAAAATAAGTAAATTTTCAAAAACAACTGCATCATTAAATTCTCTAATGTCTAAACCAATTAATTTTTGAATTTTATCTAATCTATAAATTAAAGTATTTCTGTGCATAAAGCCAACTTTACTTGCAGTTGAAATATTTAAACTGTTATCAAAAAATAAAGTGGCAGTTTTCACTAGTTCTTCATCAGATAATAACGAATTAACAGATTTTACAACAAACAACTTTTTATATTCGTTAATAAGTTCTGGTCCGCAATTATAAAAAATATTTTTACTAGAAAATAAACTTATGCATTTTTCTCTTAATTCTTTGTTTTCAACAACTTTTGCCATGTAATATCACCCTTTTAATCAATTATTGAACCAAATTTAAGTTTAACCACCCTTCCCTTAAATTGTTTAGCAATTTTTTCATTTGATACAGCAACTATGCTTGTACAATCATTTTGATCAATTAAAGAATTTATCATTTTTGATAATTTAATTGCATCTGCCTCTGCAAAATTTTCAAAAATATCATCACAAATTAAAAATTCTAACTTTCTTAAATTTAACCTTGCAATTGCAACTCTCATTCTATCAAAATCGCTTAAATCTCTAACTTTTCTGTTTCTTAAACCTTCCAATCCATAAGACAAAATTACACCGTTTACCTTACTTGCAATATCATCTTTATCTAATTTTCTAATTTTTAAAACATAAGCTAGGTTTTGCTCAACAGTTTTCTTTTCTAAAAAAGCACCGTAAGTACTAATGTAGCCCAAACTAACATCAGTTTTTAAATTTAGTTTTTTAATATCAATATTTTTAATTAAAACATCGCCACTAGTAACCTTTTCTAATCCTGCAATAATTCTAATTAAACTACTTTTACCACTTTCTTTTTCCCCAAACAAAACAACCCTTTCACCTGTTTCAATTTTTAAGTTGATATTGTTTAAGGTGTTATATTCTTTGGTGTATTTTAAATAAACATTATTTACATTAAGCATACTAATTTCCTTTGTTTAAATTAACTAAACCTAAATCTAAAATATATTATACAAGAATTTAATTTTTTCTACAACATAAATAGAACTTTTAAATTAAATAATTTTTAATTTTTACTTTAAAAACAAAAAAATAAAAAAGACCTAAACATGTTAGGTCTTTTATTTATTTTAATAAGTAACTTCAATTAAACCGTAGTTTTTATCATTTCTTTTATAAATAACATTAACATTACCTGTTTCTGCATTTAAGAAAATGTAGAAGTTATGATCTAATGCTTCCATATAACTTTCAGCATCTTCAACAGTTAATGGATCCAATTCAAAAGTTTTTGTTTTAACAAGTTTAGGAAGAACTTTTTCTTCTTCTAGTTCTGCAAACATTAATTCATTTGATAGGAAGGCATCCTTTTTAAGTTTTGTTTTAAATTTTGAACCTTGTTTAACGATTTGTTTTTCAATTTTAGGAAGAGCTAAATCAATGTTATTATACATATTATCGCTAGTTACTTCACTTCTAAAAAACATACCTTTTGAGTTAATTGTTACTTCAAGTTTATTTTGCTTTGCTTGTTCAATGCAGTTAACTTTAACAATAACATCATCGTCAAAATATTTTTCTAGTTTATTAAGTTTTTTCTCTAATATTTCTTTAAATTTATCAGAAACATTATAATTTTTTGCAGTGTAAGATATTTTCATATTTTGCCTCCTGTTTTTTATATATTAATTGTAACAAATTTTTTATTTTCTAGCAAACAAAGAAAATAATGTTTTAAATTAATTTTATATCAACTATTAAATTTTATTATAAAAAAGCAGAACGGAAAGTTCTGCTTTTTTTACTTGTTATTTTCAAAATTTAAAACTAAATTATTGTTTCGGGCACTAATTACAACAACCGACCCTTGTTCTAATTTGTTTTCTAAAATATATTCTGCAATCCTATCTTCAATTTCTTGTTCAATCAATCTGCGAAGTGGTCTTGCACCGTATTCCGGATTATATCCTTTTTCAATTAAATATTTTAATGCACTTTCTGTAACTTTTAAACTTGCACCTTGCCTATTTAATCTTTTATTTAAGTTAGAAATAAATATTTTTGCTATTTGAGCAATTTGTTCAAAGTTTAATGCATGGAACACTGTTACAACATCAATACGATTAATAAATTCTGGTTTAAACTTTTTCCTTAACGAATTTAATAAAATTTCTTTCATTTGGTCATATTCAAGTTCAGCAGTTTGTTCTTGTTCACCAAAACCTAATTTTGTTTGTTTTTTAGGAAGTTCGCTAACCCCCACATTAGAAGTTAAAATTACAATTGTGTTTTTAAAACTTACTGTTCTGCCTTGACTATCGGTTAACCTACCATCATCTAAAATTTGAAGTAGCAAATTAAACACATCAGGATGAGCTTTTTCAATTTCGTCAAACAACACAACCGAATAAGGTTTATGTCTTACTGCTTCGGTTAATTGTCCGCCATCATCAAAGCCAACATATCCCGGTGGTGAGCCAATTAATTTAGAAACACTATGTTTTTCCATATATTCGCTCATATCTAATCTAATAACATTATTTTCATTATCAAACATAGCTTCGGCAAGTGCTTTGCATAGTTCAGTTTTACCAACACCTGTTTGACCTAAAAACATAAAACTACCAATAGGTCTATTATTATCTTTTAAACCAATCCTTGCCCTTCTAATTGCTTTACTAACTGCTGTAATTGCTTCGTCCTGACCAATTACTCTTTTGTGTAAGATAGATTCCAAATTTAACAATCTTTGCTTTTCACTTTCGGTTACTTTTGTAACAGGAATTCCTGTCCACTTACTAATTACTGCACAAATATCATTTTCTGTAATGGTTGCCGAACCTTGCGAAACAATTTTTTCTTCAATAAGTTTTTTACGATTTACTGCTTCTTTAATTTTATCTCTGTAATTTGCTGCCTTTTCAAAATTATCTGAAATTAAAGCTTCTCTTTTTTCAACTTCATATTTAGCAATTTCTTCTTCAACTAAAACCAATTCTGCTGGTTTTTGATTGTTATGAACTTTTGCCTTACTACTTGCTTCATCAATTAAATCAATAGCTTTATCTGGCAAACTACGATCCATAATGTATCTATCACTTAATTTTGCAGCAGCTTCAATTGCTTCATCGCTAATTTTAACTTTATGAAAAGCTTCGTAACTATCTCTTAATCCCTTTAAAATTTTAATTGTATCTTCAACTGATGGCGGATTTACCATTATTGGTTGAAACCTTCTTTCAAGGGCTTTATCCTTTTCAATATATTGCCTATATTCATCAGTTGTGGTTGCACCAATGGTTTGGAATTCTCCCCTAGCCAAATATGGTTTTAACATATCGGCAGGGTTTATTTCGCCTTTATCGGAGCCAACTTGCATTAAAGTATGAATTTCATCAATAAAAACAATAATATCTTTGTTTTGAGTAATTATTGTAATCAAATCTTTTAATCTTTGTTCAAGTTCTCCCCTAAACTTTGTTCCAGCCATTAATCCACCAAGTTCAAGAGAATATATTGTTTTATTCTTTAACAGGTCAGGAACTTCATCTTTTGCAATACGAAGTGCTAAACCATAAACAACTGCACTTTTACCAACACCTGGCTCACCAATTAAAACAGGATTGTTTTTCGTTTTCCTACATAAAATTTCAATAATCCTTTCAGTTTCCTGATCTCTACCAATTATTGGGTCAATTTTATTTGCTCTTGCTCTGGCTGTTAAATCCTGACCCATTTCCAACAATTGTTGTGGCAAAGCACTACCAGAATTATTAAAGTTTGAATTATAACCAGCATTAACATTTCCAACATAATCGCCACCATTACGATAAGGATTATTTGAGTTGTTATTTGGTTGACTATATTGTTGATTATATTGTTGTTGATTTGTGTAACCAAAATCAAAGTTGGAGTTCATATTAGGATTGTAAGTGCTTGAAGTTTCTGCTTTTAACACTTGCAATATTGTGTTTTTAAGTTCGTTAATATTAACTCTAAAATTTCGTTTCAACATTGAAACAGCATAACTATCTTCTTGTAATAGTAGCGAAACTAATAAATGTTCGGTTCCAACAAAATTATGTCCTATTTGCATAGCAAACTGATTTGCTAAAACAAAAGTTTCTTTTGTTCTAGGAGTAAAATCTATGGAACTTTGTAAAATTAAATTGCTTTGTTTAGGTTTGTTTTTAGAAAAAATTTCTTCAATTTTATTATGATTAACACCAAAATTAGTTAAAATTTTGCTTGCAACACTATCTTTAACCGAAGCCAAACCATAAAGCATATGTTCTGTGCCTATTTGATAGTTGCCATATAACAATGCTATTTTACCAGCATTTTGTATTGCTCTATTAACACTTTCAGTTAAACGGATTCCGTATGCCATAATTTTCTCCTTTTAGTAAATTCTATTATTTTTTATAACTCTGCCAATATATTCGGCTCTAAATTTATCTCTTTCAGATTCGGTTAAAACTTTGTTACTTAACTTATTTAGTTTTATTGGACTAATGTTATTAATAAGTTCCGAAATAACATTTTCATCTTTTAAAACAATAATTTCAGTATCAGCACCAAGCTTAACCTTGCTTAATAGTTCGGTAGCTTCGCTAGTTGATATTTTATAACAGTTAGCTAGCACCCCATAAGCCCTTAAAATTTCATCAGTTAAAGCATCTTTGTTATTATCTAAAAGCAACTTTCTTGCTCTAATTTCCAAATCACAAATTTTAAGTGCAGTGCTTTCAACTAATTGTACTATTTCTTCTTCGGTTTTACCTAACGAAAACTGATTAGAAATTTGAAATAAATATCCGTTAGCACTAGTTCCTTCACCATAAGCACCCCTAACACACAATCCAAAGTTTGAAACAGCATTAACCATTTCTTGAACATTGTTTGTTAAAGATATACCTGGTAAAAACATCATAACCGATGCCCTTAAACCTGTTCCAACATTAGTAGGACAAGCTGTTAAAAAACCTAAACTATCGCTATAAGCATAATTTAAACTTTGACACAATTCTTGATCTATATCCGAAATAATATCATATGCCCTTTTTAAATTTAAGCCAGGTAAAAAACATTGTTCTCTAATATGGTCTTCTTCATTAACCATTATAGCAACTGTGTTATCGGCACTAATTGCAACACCTGAAATATCAGAATTATTAATAAGTTCACTAGAAATTAAATGATCTTCTAGCATTTCTTCCAACACTTCTGGTTTAATGTTTTTACATTTATAAAAGTTAAAGTTAGAAACATCACTTAAAGCATTAAAAACAGTTGTTAAAACATTATTTGCTTTTTCTAAATCGGTGTTAGAAGTAAATGGTTGATTACTTAAATTACGGGCCAACCTAATTCTTGAACTAACAATAATATTATTATTCATTTTCTAGCCCTTCCTTTAATGCAATAATTTTTTTCTTAATTTCGCTAGCAAGTTCGTAGTTTTCCTCATTTACAGCAGTTTTTAATTCAACTTCTAACCTTCTAATTTGTTTATCTGTTTCAGTTAAATCTTTTTCTTCATTTAACTTTTTACCAATATGAACAAGTGATGGTTGAATCTTTTTTAAATTACTCATAATTATATCGTTAAAAGCATTATAACAATTGCTGCAACCAAGCAAACCCGTTTCTCTAAAATCAGATAACGAATAACCACAACTTTCGCAAGTAGGTTCGGAATAACTATCAAACATATTATAACTATTAAAATTTGGGGTTAAAAACTCATTAAAAGAAAATAACTTGTTTTCTTTTGCACAATTTTCGCATAAATGGGTTTCAGTAATTTGACCATTAATATTAACTGTACTATGAAAAGTTGCATTGTTTTGTTTACATTTATCACAAATCATATTAATTCTCCTTACATTTTTCTAGTAAAATATTTGTTAAAATTTTTGCCCTAATAATGTCTTCGTTATTAATTGGGCTTGAAAGTGCCTTATTAGATATTGCCACAGCAATAATTTTATATTCACTTTCGGTAATAATTTGATTACTCAATAAATTATCTAAAAGCATCAAAGCATTGTTATAATCAATACTTTTTCCTATGTGGTTATATATTAAATTGTTTATATGGTCCAATTTAGTAGAGTTTACAAACTTAACAATTTTTATATAGCCACCACCACCCCTTTTACTTTCAATATCAAACCCACGAAGAGGTGTAAATCTTGTTGTTAAAACATAATTTATTTGGCTTGGTGCACAATTAAAAAAATTAGCAAGTTCGTTTCTGCTTAAATTAATTTCGCCATCATCTAACTGCGATAAAATAAATTCTTCAATAATATCACTTATTGTTTTCACTGCTTTAACTCCTTTTTAAGATTTTTTAAATGTCAAACCACTTTTACTTTTGTTTGACTTTCTTTGACCTTTACAATAATTATTATACACCTAATTAAAAATTAATCAACAAAAACTGTAAATTTTATTAAAAAAATAAAAAAACAACACTTAAATAAGTGCTGTTTTATTTTTAGGCATTAAAATTTTTCAAATAGGCGAAAAGAACAAATAAACCAATAATCCAAAATATAGCTGTCATTGTAAACTTCCCCCTTTTTTATCTCCATATATTTTTATTATATCATTAATAAAACAATATTTCAATATTTATTAATTTAAAAAAGATAAAATCATGTTTTTATTTGTGTTTAAAACTAAATTTTTTAACAAATTTTTATTTTCGCATTTAACAACCATATAATTATCCATAGCCACATCAAATACTTTAAAACCGTTTAAAAAAGCCATTTTTAAAACAGTTTCTTCTTGTAAGTCGCAGTTATAAACACCTTTTGTTAACATAAAAGCAAGTTTAATTTCTTCAAAAACATCTTGTCTAACATTAAACATAACAGTTAAATTATTTTTTAGCATAGTAACAATTGGAGCAACACCATTACCATTAAGTAAATCATTAGATAAATCCAAACAAACGGTTGCATTATAATATGATAATTTTTCAATATCACTTTTTTCTAGTTTTGCACCCGATAAAATTATTGGCTCTAAATCTAAAACACCAAATTCTTCTAGCAAATCAATAGGTGTTTTTCCAAACAATTTATCACACTCTCCCATTTCGTTTAAACTATACCCTGCTTTAACAACAAGTTTAACCTTGTTAGTTTTACAAAATGGCACAATAACATCAAAATCACCTTCAAAATTAACTACATCATTTAAAAACATTATGTTTATTTTTCCATTTTTGTTAAACCTTGTTAACTGATTGTTTAAATTCTGTTCGCTTAAATCAGAAACATCAAAAATATTAAAATTTTTATTTTCAGCACCTATTGTTAAGATTAACGGACAAGGTAAAACCAAAACATCTTTGTTACTGTTTAAATTAAAATTAAATTCTTTTTGTTCAATTTTAAAATTATTAAAATTTAAAGTGTTTAATAACATTATTAACTCCTTTCATAACAATAAAAGTATAGTTTAATTACAAATATAAAACAAGAAAAAAGCCAAAGATTATTTCTTTGACTTTTTATAATAACTAATTGATATTGTTTTATCACCAAATAAATTTAGTGCAAACGGATTAATGTTTCCTTTTAAAATTATTTTTTCAGGATCGGTATCATAAATTAAGTTTTCAAGTTCATTAAGCTCTTCGGTGTTTTTTCCACACATAATTGCTAATGGAACTTCGTTAGAATTGTTAATTGCTAAATTAAACAATTTTTTAATAATATTCTTTTTGCCCCTAACATTATCAATAATTTTAAGTTCCCCATTAACCAATTCAATTAACGGCCTAACTCCTATTGAACCACCAACCAAAGTTAATTTATCTTTTAAGTTAGCATTTGTTGATGGAACAATATAAGTTTTAATTTGTTTTTTTATTTTGTTTACAAATTTAACAACTTCGGTAATATTTTCACCCCGACTGTTATATATACCTGTTTCGTAAACAATTAAACCATAACCCAAACTGTAATTGTTGCAGTTAACAATTTCAATTTTTTGTTCTGTGTATTTATTTTTTAATTCCTTTAAAATAGGATTTGCTAGTTTATAAGTTGTGTCATATTTTGCATTAGATGTTAAAAATATTAAATCTTGCCCAGTATTTAATGCTTCAGTAAATTTTGTTTCTATTAGTTTTTTGCACTTTAACTCATCTAACATTATTTGTTGATTTGCATAGTACTCATCAAAATTAAATTTATCGGCATTATAAAGCGATTTTTTACCATTTTGCATAATAGGTAAATTTAACACTTCTACACCAACTTTTTTTAGTAATTTTAAGTTTAAATCACAAGTTGAACTTGCAAAAATAACACTCATACCTTAAACCTCTTATTTCATAATTGGGAATAAAATTACATCACGAATATTTTGTTGATTGTATAGCATAACTAATAATCTATCAATACCCATACCTAATCCACTCATTGGAGGCATACCATGTTCCATAGCAA
>JAZNIS010000060.1:0-4101 GCA_045577635.1 Clostridia bacterium | reverse complement strand
CCTGTTTTTAATGCACCACTATTAAAACTAAAATTATAAGTGTTAACAGAATAAGTAATGGGCAAAATATTTTCATCGTAGTCAACATTTATACCATTAAAAAAATGTGCATAATTTAACTTTTTATAATTAACTCTTTTGCCTGATAGTAGTTTTTTATCTATCATTAAATCCACAACCTTTGCTTAATTTTAATTTCCCTTCTTGCTCTGTTTAAATTTGAAAGTGAATTTTTAAACCTATTATCCCAAATTGCAGCATCGTCATAATTACCATTTAAAAAACAATATTCTGCAACAACACCATACGATAAAACTCTTTCGTTTATTTTAAAATTTTCAAAATCTATGTTTGATAAAACAGAGCTGCAACTGTTTGGCTGATAAACAAATTCAACTTCCAAATCACCACTAACTGTTTTAATATGATCGGCACAAACTTCAAACCTTACAGGGCTACCATTTTTAGTAACGGTTAAAACATCAACCACAACATTACTACTTAAAGCTGAATAATAAATTTTTCCAGAAATTGAACTAATTTTTATTTTATTTTTTAAATTTATATATTCTGTTGCCACTTGATTAATCACCAAATTTAAACATGATAACAAAGTGTTAATTTCGGCTTCATCTTGCTTTGTTGGTTGATTATCACCATCTAACAAAACCGAATTTAATAGGTTTGTTAGGTTTAAATAGGTTGCAACATTTTTAATAACATTTTTTGCTAACATTTTACTCCTTTTACACCCAAGTTGTTTTATAAGCATTTCCATCAAAATCCTTAACACCAGCTTTGGCATATTTATAAATTTCGTTTAATTGATAATTTGTTTTATCGGTTAAATCTTGTTTTTCCGCTAGTTTAATTTTTAAATTGTTTTCTTCAATTTCCTTAATTCTTTCTTCAACTTGTTCCGATTTTAAAACATAAGTTATTGTTCTATTATCCAAACAGGAATATGGCAAGGTTAAACACAAAGTGTTTTTATATTTTTTATTATGAATTTCAAATTTTTTTAGTTTTAAATTATACATAACAAAATAGTTTTTATTTATGGTTTTTAACCTTTTAACTATGTTAAAAACATCATGGGTAATTTTAATTCTCATTGTAACATCCTAAAAAATAGTATTAGGTGCAAGTTAAACCTGCACCTAACCTAAAAAAATATATTAAGCAGTAGTAATACCTGTTAATTTTGCTTGTCCGTTAGGTTTATCACAAATTAAATCGGCATATTTTACAAGGGTTGCTGTGTAAGTTGGTTTACCAAGTGTTTGACGAATAATTCTACCTTCGTCACCTTCTAGCCATTGCCAATCACATAATTGATGTAAAGTAAATTCTTTTGAATTTAATAAATACATTGTGTTAGAATCAACAAACCTATCTGACACTAGTGGAATTCCACTGTAAGACATAGCTTTATAACCACCGTTTAATTCCATAACATCAATGTTTCGTTTATAAGTGTTTAAATGTTCTTGATATGCTCTTTTAACTGCACTTGAACAAGTAATAAAGTCAACAATTGAACCTGTAACTTCTTCAAGTTCATCAATGGCAGTTTGAATTTTAGTGTCGGTAATTTCACCAACATCATTTTTAACATAAGCATTCATCCAAGGATGATCGTTACGGTTTACACCATATAGTGAACCACTATTTGCAAAAATTTTACCTAAACCTGTAATTTCTAATTGATAAGAACCTTGAACAACAATTAGATCGGCTGATGGAGTTAAAGCAGATACAAAAGATTTATCAAAATAAACTTTATTGTTAATTCTATCTACTTTTGTAACTTTAACTTTTGCACCATCAGCCCTGTAATCTTCGTCATCTAAACTATAAATAGAGCAAATCATACCTTCCATAAATTTTTTAACATCTGGTGTTGTAATAACATTTGTTCCTGGTGAATGTGTGTAATTTTTTGTTAAAACACCACTGCCATCACCATATAACATACGGCTTAAATTGAAGTTACTTGCTTTAATTAAACCTTCCATTTCAGCATTTAGTAAGTTAACAAAAGCACCAGAGTTGTTTTCACTTGCTCTAATAGCTTTATCAGAAATTTCAATTGTTCCATAAAGGTTTTTTAAAGTGCTTACAAATTGAACATAACTATTTCCGTTTGCTTGTGGTAAAGAACCATCTTCAGTTCCAGCACCAATACCACCATTAATACCAAAAGGTGCTAATTTTCTAATTTCCTTGCCCCAAACATCTGCTGTGCTTTGTTTAATTTTGGCAAGTAAAGGATTACTATTTAGGTTAAGTTGATCGGAAACCACACCTAAATAAACTGTTTTTAAAGCATTTTCTGCTGTTTGTAATGTTACCATTTATTTCTCCTATTAATTAAATAATTTTTTTGCCATCTCCTTTGCTTCTAACAGCGAACTTGGCTTTTTATTAGGCATTAAACCAACCCCACTAGTTTTGTTTGAATTAATAAGTTGTGGCGATTTGTTGTTTTGTAATTCGGCTAAATAATTTGAAATAATTTTATTTTTAATTTCCGAATTATTAAAAACAAACTTTTCTAAAAAACCAGAATCGGAAATAAGCTCTGATTCTGGTTTATATTTGCTAGCTAAAACCATTTTAAATGCAACATCTAGGGAATTAGGCAAACTTGCAATAACTTTATCCTGTGTTAACACTTCCATAATTTCACTAGCATAGTTTTTCGCTGTGAAATTTTGTTGCAAAAATTCTTTTACATAATCGTTCCACTCTGCTTTTTCGTAAAAGGGTTCAAAATTAGCAGTAGTACTTTCCTTCAACTTTAAATTATCCTTTTCCAATTCGCTTAATTTTTGACATTTTCTAGTAAATTCAGATTGTAGGTTTACATATGCCTCCTGCAAACTTTTAACATCTCTGAATTTATTTAAAGAGCCAGAAGTGTTATCTGCCGACAATTCAACAATACTTTCCTCCGAAACTGTGCCCGATACTTCACTTATTGGTTGTTCTTTATTCATAATTTAACTCCTTTTCATTTGATTTTGTAAGTTGTAAATATTGTTTATGTAATCTAATATGTTCTAAAATTTCTGTTTCTAAATTTGCATTATTTTTTATTGCTTTTTCAAATTCATCACCAAGCATAAAACAAATATGCTCCGAAATGTGAATAGAGTGATTATCTATTTCCTTTGGCTCTAACATTTTACCATTTTCTAAAATAGATAAATGTTCTTTACTTGCTCTGTTTACTTGCAAAGTTTCTTCATCTTGGCTACTTTCCCAAACACCAAAACCAAGTTGTTCAAGTAGTTTATATCTCATTTGATTTGTTAATTTTCCGTTTTCATCGTGTAATAAACCAGCATTTAAAATTTCAAAAATCATATTTCTCTTTTGTGCCAAGCTTTCGTTTAATTCGTTTTCGGTTTCAAACACAACATCATCAGAATTAATGCTAGACCTATTCCAATAAAACATTTCAATTTTGCCGTTATTATCAATTAATTTTGAGCTTGTTTTTACAGTAACAAACTGTTTATAAAGCCGTAAAATGTGTTTACTAATAGTTTTAACAGCTTCTCTTATTTGTTCGGCACTTTGAATTAATCTAGCTTCATCTTGTTCAATTAAAAGCTGAAGTGCAACACCACTAACATTGTTGGTTAAACTAGAATTTCTTAATAAATCACTAACACCACTAACTGTTAAAAATTCATTTAGTAACCTATCTTCTTCCAAAGTAAAATCGGTTGGAACGGTTCCTGGATTTAAAAGTTTAGGCATTGGGCTACCCTGCCTATAAATTAAAACTTTCCCCGGAGCCATTCCTTCTTCTTCTAAATTATCAGTGTCAACCGAACCATCTTCAACAGCCATAACCCCCATACTAATTCGGTTTAAAAATTCGTGCTTACGGTTTTTAATTGCATTATAACTTCTTTGAATAGGAACACACCTTTCAATTATGCTACTTCCCCAAAAACAGTTGGGATTAACAATTGAACATTGTGTAATAAAAGGATAACCCCTTTTGTTTTCTGATAAATTAATATAAGGTAGTTCACCCATATAAACCAACTTATCTCCTGCAACAATAATTAACCTACCGTTAGG